>JAWXVF010000051.1:0-15957 GCA_044425555.1 Eubacteriales bacterium | reverse complement strand
GGATTACTTCATTTTGATGGTTGGGCATCTACCTTTGGTGAAACTACTACTACCCTTGAAATCAATCCACAAGGTAGTGGGTATCGTGCAAGAACTCGCTTTGCTAAGTTCTTCAATCTTCCCGAGCTTATGAATATGTTCAAAGAAGTAGCCGACATCAAAACAGCCGACCAATTAAACTTACCAACTCCCGAAATTATCTATGAAACTGTATCAGCAAAACCTACGGAATTGCAAAAGGAAATCGTACAAGAGCTTTCTAAACGTGCAGGACGAGTACAAGCTAACCTTGTAGATCCATCAGAAGATAATATGCTTACCATTACCAATGACGGTCGAAAGTTAGGACTTGACCAAAGGGTATTTAACCCTATGTTACCCGATGATCCCGACAGTAAAGTAAACACTTGTGTCAGCAACATTTATGACATTTGGGAAGAAACAAAGGAAGATAGATTAACTCAATTACTATTCTGTGATTTATCAACTCCGAAACCTAAACCAAAAGATGTTTTAAAAGTAGCAAAAGGCGAAAACATGGGCATCAATGGTGCAGAGGTTAATGCACTAGAATATGGTGTTGACATTGAAGAAGAAGCTACCTTGATTGAAAAGGAAATGCCTTTTAGTGTGTATCACGACATCAAAGATAAGTTAATTGACTTAGGTGTTCCCGAAGAAGAAATTGCCTTTATCCACGATGCTAAAACGGAAGTTCAGAAGAAAGAATTATATAACAAAGTCCGTAATGGTGATGTAAGGGTAATGCTTGGCTCTACTTCAAAATGTGGTAGTGGTATGAATGTACAAGATAGACTTGTGGCACTCCATGACCTTGATGCCCCTTGGCGTCCCGGAGATTTACGTCAGCGAAGTGGTCGTATTGAAAGACAAGGTAATATGAATGAGCAAGCCAAGATTTTTCGCTATGTAACAGACTCAACCTTTGATGCGTACTTGTGGCAAACATTAGAAAATAAGCAGAAATTTATTAGTCAGATTATGACAAGTAAATCTCCAGTTCGTTCTTGTGATGACCTCGATGAGTCGGCTTTAAGCTATGCAGAAATTAAGGCTTTATGTGCAGGTAATCCAAAAATTAAATTGAAAATGGATTTGGATATTGAAGTTGCAAAGCTGAAATTATTAAAGGCAAGTCACCAAAGCACAAAGTATCGACTAGAGGATCAACTATTAAAATACTTCCCCGAAAGTATCAAACAAAGTGAAGCCTATATTGTTGCATTTGAAAAAGACCTTGTAACTTTAGCGAATAATACACCAAAGGCAGACGAGTTCCTACCAATGGTAATTAAGGGTGATAATCTAATTGACAAAGACAATGCAGGTGCAGCACTTCTTGCTTGTGTAAAAGAAGTTACTGGAAAAGAAAGTGTTGAAATTGGCTCTTATCGTGGCTTTACAATGCACTTAAGTTATGACAGTTTCAACAACCAACACACTGTTACTCTAAGAGGTGCTATGAGCCACCCAGTCGCTCTTGGACAAGACTTACGAGGTAATCTAACCCGTATTGACAATGCCCTTGAAAACATGAACAAAAGGCTTGAGGGAGTAACTGCACAGCTTGAAAATCTTCGCAAGCAACAATCCAACGCAGAGGTTGAAAAAGACAAACCTTTCCCACAAGAAAATGAATTAAAGGAGAAGTCAGAGCAACTGGCACAGTTAGATGCAGAGCTTAATATGAGTGGAACTTCCAATGATGAAGTGGCAGAAAATGAGCCAACTATTGTTGCAAAATCCTCTCGCCCGTCTGTTCTTGACACCTTGAAATCTATGCCGAAACAAAAGGCAGAGCCAAAGCAAAAGAAAGAATTGCAGGAGGAACGATAAATGGAAAAACAAAAGCGAGATACTCAACTTCACTTCATGGTTTCCAAAGATGAAAAAGAAATGATATTAGAAAAAATGTCAGAGGTAGGCACTCATAATATGGGTGCTTATCTTCGCAAAATGTCTATTGATGGCTTGATAATTCATCTTGATTTAACTGATGTTAGAGAATTAGTTCGATTACTTCGAGTAACCAGTAACAGTCTAAATCAGCTTACAAAAAGAGCCAATGAAACGGGAAATGTTTATCAAGATGATATTGAAGATTTGAAACAAAGTTACGATAAACTTTGGACAGTTTCAGAAGAAATAATGACACGATTAGCAAGCATATAATAACCTTTCGCCAACTTGGCGAAAAGTTAAATTGGCACATCTTAGACAAATATATTTATATTTGCTACAATTATATCGAAACAAGAACTCACATCATACAAGGAGGATACGATGATGAAATTATTACTAAAAATTATACTCTTTCCAGTGACCTTTACACTCACTATTATATTAGCAATTTGCAAATTTATTTTATGTGTAGGTGGTGGGATATTAGGACTATTCGCTCTTCTATTTTTGGTAATTGGTATCGGTGGTATGATTACTGCTGATTATCAAATGGTAGGTATTCCTGCTCTAGTATTTGCTTATCTACTCTCTCCTTTTGGTCTACCACTAATCGGTGTGTTTATCGTAGCAAATATAGAATTATTTAGAGATTGGATTAGAACACTTGCTTAAAACACAAAAAAATTGGGACGGTAGTTTTATCAACTATCGTCCCTCTATTTTATTTCTTGATCTAATGAATTAAATTCAAATGTATCGAAAAATTCAGCTAATGTAATACCTAATCCGTCACATAATTTTTTAATAGTAGCAACTGTTGCACTATTATTTCTTCCACTAATAATATTATTCAAAGTGGATTGCGTAACCCCACTAATATTCGCTAATTTATTGATTGTAATTCCACGTTCTTGGCATAATTCAAGCAATCGTTGTTTTACCACTTCTCCAACATTCATGTAGTCACTCCTTTGAAACTTATTACTAATATTCTAACCATTTTGAGTTAAAAACATTACCCCTTTTGAGTTGACCCAAAGAAATAGAAGTGATAGAATATATTTTATTAGAGTTAAGAAAAAGGATTGATAATATGGGGAATCGTAAAATTTATAGAAAAATAGCTAAGGCACATGGTGTATCCGTAAAAGAAGTAAAAACAGAGATGCAATCTGCTATCAACCATGCATATAACAACACTCCCAATGATGGGATAACAAAAGCATATCAAAATCAAATACCACGTAAAGGTAGTATACCTACAAGTGAAGAATTTATTAGTTATGCTGTAAATAAAATGAAGAACAAGTAAAACAATTTTTATGGTGTAAGGACTACTATCCTTGCACTTTTTTTGATGAAAAGGAGGGATAATTATTGCTACAACAAGGCTTATATCTATTCATAAAACAAAGAACAAAACAGTAGAAAAATGTATTGCAGACAGTCTTGATTATATTATGAACCCTGCGAAAACGGAGGATGGGAAATATGTCACTTGTTACTCATGTGATCCCAAAACTGTAAAAGCAGAATTTCTATTATCCAAGAAAATCTATGAAGATATTACTGGTCGAACGCAAGGAAAAAATGTTGTTATGTATCAGATACGACAATCCTTTCAACCCGGTGAAATCACTCCCGATGAAGCTCATAAAATTGCCTATGAACTGGCTATGAGTTTTACCAAAGGAAAATATGCTTTTGTGGTTTCTACCCACACCGATAAGGCTCATGTGCATACACATATTGACTTCAATTCTACTTCTATTGACTGCAACAAAAAGTTTCGAGATTTTCTTGGAAGTGGAAAGGCTCTTGCTAAAATTTCAGATCGCATTTGCTTAGAAAATGGACTGTCAATCATTGAAACACCTAATCGCAATAAAAAGCATTATGGCAAATGGCTTGGTAATAAAAAGCCACTCTCTCACTCTCAAATACTAAAGCAAGTAATAGATGAAATACTGGAGCAAAAGCCAAAAGATTTCAATATGTTTTTATCACTGATGCAGTCAGCAGGTTATGAAATAAAACACGGAAAACATATTGCCTTTAAAGGTAAAGAACAGAAAAAATTCATTCGCCTGCGTTCTCTTGGTGAGGGATATTTAAAAGAAGATATTAAAGCTATCATCAGTGGTAAAGAGCCAGTAAAACATAAATCTACTACTACTGCTCCACCTAAGAAATCCATTAATTTATTGGTGGATATTCAGAGTAAACTCGCCGAAGGTAAAGGTGTTGGATATGAACGATGGGCAAAGATTTTCAACCTAAAACAAATGGCTCAAACAATCAATTACTTGCGTGAACACAACCTTATCCAGTATGAAGATTTAGAAAAAAGAGCTACTGAAATCACCACCAATTTTGAACAACTTAATACACAAATCAAGTCAGCAGAAAAGCGAATGGCAGAGATAAAAGTGTTACAAACTCACATCTATAACTATGCAAAAACTCGTGACATTTACACTGCGTATCGCAAGGCAGGTTACTCTAAAAAATTCTATGCCGAACACGAAAGTGACCTTATTTTACATAAAGCAGCAAAGGCACACTTTGATAAACTGGAAGTGAAAAAACTACCTACAATTAAAACATTGCAAGCAGAATATGCCGAACTGCTTTCTACTAAAAAACAGGCTTATGGAATTTATAAGCAGACCAAAAAAGAAATGCAAGATATTCTCCGTGCAAAAGAAAATATTGACCGTATGTTAGAGGTGGAACATGACAAAACTAATAAAGAGAAATCACAAAACGAGAGGTAAACTTTCTCTTAAAAATAGCACCATTTATGGGGCGTGGCACAATGATTTTAATCATTGTTTTAGTAGGGATTGGGGAACTCCCCCAACAAGCAAATGCAAGGTTTTGTACAACCTTGCCCTGCTTGCCACTTCTTGTTGTTAAAATAAAGCTCCCCGTATGTTTGTTATATATAAAGGCATTTGCTAAAATAGATATAGCAAACTAAGTACATGAAAAACAGTCGAAAGGAAGATAAAAATGCTAACATTTGAAAAGGTTTTAGAGGTATTTAAGGAGTATCTTAAAGAAGATACTATATGTGAAGTAGTAAAAACCAAACGAGGGTACACCGTGATGTATTGGGATAGCAAAGCTGAAGATTGGTATGCTGTTATCTACTGTAAAACACCCGAAGATATGCGTGATGCCTTACTGGATGGTTATTCAGACTTGCTAGAGCAACAATATACTTTAAACAAACGCAATCTGACAGATGAGGAACAAAAAACTATTAGAGAAAAATGTAATGTGTTACAAAACCAATGTAATTAATAATGCAACAAAAGGCACGAAGAAAAAGAGGAAATTAATCCTCTCTCTCTCGTGCCTTTTTTAATCCGTTTGCTGTTGATTGAATAACAACAAGCTCATTATCATTTAAAGTGTTAAGTATTATATCAACATGATTTCTTATTTCACTAACCGATTTTTCGCCAAGTAAATATTTATCTGCTGATATATCTAAATGCTTTACTAATAAATACAAAGTATCCAAACTTGGGTGTTGACCATTATTCTCAATGTGCATAATATTTCGAGAAGAACAATTCACCAATGTTGCAAGGTATTCCTGCGTCCACCCTTTAGCTAATCGAGCTTGTTTGACTGCTAATCCAAATGGTCTAGCATCAAAATTTTTTTCTTTTTTATGCATAATTACTTCACCCCTACTTATTATACATTTCACATCAAACTTTTTGAACGAAGTGTTGTTTCATGTGTAGGTACTTTTTACTTCGTATCAAATTTGACATTATACCGATAGAGGAATACAATATAAGTATAACAGAGAAAGGACGTGAAAAAATGGAATACATAACATCTACGCAAGCATCTGAAATATGGGGAATATCAAGACGCAGAATATCACTTTTATGTGCCGAAAACAGAGTTGATGGAGCTGTTAAAATGGGAAAAGTATGGCTCATTCCTAAAGATGCAGAAAAACCAACGGATAAACGATTGAGGGGTGAAAAGCGTGATTAAAATATTAGTTGTTGAAGATGATGTAATGCTTAATTCGGGATTGTGCTATAACCTCGAACTTGACGGATATACTGTTGTTTCTACTAAAAGTGTTTCAAGTGCTTTAGCAGAACTAAAAAGCAATAGTTTTGACCTTGCCGTTTTAGATATAAACCTACCCGATGGGGACGGATTTTGCCTATGTGAAAAAATAAAGCAGGTAAGCAACATTCCTGTAATCTTTTTATCGGCAAGAGATTTAGAAGAAGATATATTAAATGGTTTTGACTTAGGTGCAGACGATTATGTTACAAAGCCTTTTAATATAAATATTCTACTTAAAAAAATTGCGGTGGCAATAAAACGCTCTGCAAGCTCCACTAAAAAATCTGTTTACAGTAGTGAGGGTTTAGAGATAGATTTTGAAAAACTAACAGCTTCAATGAATGACGAAAGCATTGTCTTTACTCCGACTGAATATAAGATACTGAAAATATTTACAGCCAATACAGATATTTTGCTGACAAGGCAAAGTCTACTCGAAAAGTTATACGATATAGATGCAAACTTTGTTGATGAACATACACTTACCGTTAATGTTAATCGCTTGCGTGGGAAAATCGAAAAAGACAATTTGAAATTTATTAAAACCGTTTACGGTATGGGGTATATTTGGACAGGTGGTAAGCTATGAAAAGAGATATAAATACAAGTAAAATCTTTATGGTCTTTGCTGTGTCGTATTTATTTTTTACAAGTGGATTATGCTTGTATGTTTATATGAACAGTGACGATACAGGAGTAAGAATTGCTGTCACTCTCTTTGCTGTTGTTGCTTTATTGCTTAACATTGTGCTTGTCTTTTTCCTAAGAAAAAAAGTTTTGTTATTCTCAGAAGAGTTTGCAAGCATAATTGACGATATGATAGACGGTAAAAGCAATATAAAATTTGACCTTAACAATGAAAGTTTATCCGACAAAATCAGTATCAAGCTAAAGAGATTATATGAGATATTAGAAAATGCTAAAAACCAATCGGAAAAAGAGAAACAAGAATTAGAAGAAACGATAACCGACATTTCACATCAAATAAAAACACCACTTACAAATCTGAAAATGTATAACTCAACACTTGGTACCCGTGAAGTGCCAGAGGAAAAGACAAGAGAGTTTTATGCTTTAATGGGTAAACAAATAGATAAACTCGATTTTCTAACCACGCAAATGGTGAAAGTATCGAGAATGGAAACGGGATCTATCAATCTGCATATTAAAAATCAAAAAATCTATGAAACAGTTGCTACTGCACTTTCGGGGATTGTTGTATCGGCTGAAAAGAAAAATATTACCGTAATACCACCTGCACAAACTAATATCACTATTCCACACGATAGCAAATGGACAGCGGAAGCACTATTCAATATTTTAGATAATGCCGTAAAATACACCCCTAAAGATGGTAAAATCAGCATTGCAATAGTACAATCCGAAACGATGAGCAAAATTGAAATAGCTGATACAGGAAAAGGCATAAGAGAAGAAAACACATACAGGATATTCAAGCGATTTTTCCGTGAAGATGATACACATGATATAGAGGGTATCGGAATAGGACTATACCTCTGTCGTGAAATCATTTCAAAGCAAAAAGGATATATACGGGTAAAATCTGAACTCGGAAAAGGTACGGTTATTTCCGTGTTTTTGCCAAACAATTAGGAATGGCACATCTGCTTGCTCCTTTCCTAATTGTTACAATACTGTGAGAATTGATTTTGAAATTGAGAGATTTGTGTAACATTCGGGATTTATAATCAAGTTATAACACTTGAAAAGGAGATTTAAGAATATGGATATACTTCATACAACGGACTTAAAAAAGTATTACGGCAAAGAGCCTAACATAGTAAAAGCACTTGACGGAGTGAACTTAACGGTAAAAACAGGAGAATTTATAGCAGTTGTGGGAACTTCGGGAAGCGGAAAATCCACCTTGCTTAATATGCTCGGTGGTCTTGATACCCCTACAAGTGGTTCGGTGTCAGTAGGTGGGCATGAGCTGTCTAACTTAAAAGATGAGAGCCTTACTATTTTCAGAAGAAGAAATATAGGTTTTGTATTTCAAAACTATAATCTTGTGCCGATTTTGAATGTTTACGAGAACATCACGCTACCACTTGAACTCGACGGAAATAAGGTTGATGAAGCATTTTTGAATGAGGTTGTCAAATCGCTTGGGCTAACTGAAAAACTATATAATATGCCCTCTGAGCTTTCGGGAGGGCAACAACAAAGAGTTGCAATCGCAAGAGCAATACTCTCAAAACCTGCTATTCTTCTTGCTGATGAGCCTACTGGAAACCTTGATAGCAGAACAACGGAAGATGTTTTAGGACTACTTAGAGTAACAAGCACCAAATTTAATCAAACGGTTGTTATGATTACCCATGATATGCAACTTGCAGGAATTGCAGACCGTATCATACGCATTGAAGATGGGCGTATTACAGCATAAGGGGGAAGCATAACAATGAGCGATATTCTTTTTGGAAATAACAATAAAAAAGTGATAAAGACACTTGCTGACAGAAGCTACAAAAATCAGCGGCAAAGAAATTTGTTTATCATTCTAGCTATTACTTTAACCACATTTATGCTAGTTACCACAATTAGTATGGGACTTAGTTATGGAGAAACATATATCGACAATACCACTAAGTCTATGGGTACTACTGCCCATTTTGCAGTGACAAATTCAAGTATAGAACAAATCGAACAGATAAAAGAGCAAGTTGATGGCATAGAAAATGTTGGCACACAAATTGTTGCTGGATCTGTCACAGAAAATGCAAACTTGGCTCTTGTGTGGATAGATACTATAGAATGGGAAAATCACCGAATACCTACAATAGATGATATCTATGGCACATATCCCACAACTGAAAATGAAATTATGCTCCCTACTTGGGCTATACAGAATATGGGGATTTCTGAGCCAACCATAGGAATGAGTATTGCTGTAACCTATCGCCTTGACGGAATGTCCGAAGATACAGTAAAAAACTTTACATTATCGGGGTATTATACAGACTATTTACAAACTCGTACAGGTGATAGAGGTTCTGCATATATTTCAGACCAGTTTTTACAAACGGTGCAAGATGTAGAAGTTGTTGCAATGGTATCTTTGGAAAATGCGAGTGATATTGACATAGTAACGGAAAAATTAAACCTAAGCGATAATCAAGAAATATCCGTTGTTCCTACCTTATCGCAGAATAAATCAGTCACATACATTGCAATAGCATTAATTGCCTTAATCACAATTACAGCATATTTGCTTATTTATAATATTTTGTATATTGGGGTTACTAAAGATATAGCACACTATGGGCAATTAAAGACTTTGGGAACAACCAAAAATCAACTTGAAAAAATTATCTACATACAAGTAATGAAGTTATGTTTTATTGGGATTATGGCAGGACTGATTTTAGGAACACTCACATCTTTTGTAATCGTTCCTCTAACTATGAATTTCTTTTTTGCAGGAGAAGCTGAAGCTGTTGTATCCTTTTCGCCGTATGTCTACATAGGTGCTACTGCATTTACTTTTATGACCGTAATGTTAGGTAGTTTTAAGCCTGCAAGGATAGCGGGAAAAATATCCCCTATCGAAGCGGCAAAATATACAGACTATAAAGGAAAACAAAAACATTCTAAGGAAACCAGTATATTAGCCTTAGCTATAAGAAATGTGTTTAAGAATAGAAAGGGAGCATTTTATACATTCACATCTTTAATACTTGGACTTACAACATTTATGTTAGTCAGCGTACTCACTACAAGTATGAACCCGAAAGTAATGATTGAAAGTGAAGGCGATGCCGACTTTACTATCCAATTTTTAGATGATACATCAATAAGTGAAAGCGATATTCAAAGGATAGCAGAAATTGACGGCATTGAAAACTTTTTTGTAACCACTATAGGCGAGTTAGAGCTGCAATATGATGAAGAAATATTCGGGAACTACATTCAATCCTTTAGTTACAATGAAGAAGCTACTGGATTTGATTACACAGATCAAGAAATGGTTGATTTTTATACTTCAAATTTTTATTCATATGTTTATGGTATTGAAAGTGCAAAAATAGAATTACTCAACCAAACTTTAGAAACACCGATAGACATAAAGGCTTTTGAAGATGGAGAATTTGTACTGCTTAAATATGTCTCCGACTTGCCAAGTGGCGAAGAAGTGTTTCATTCCGGAGATACATTTGCCGATACGCAAAATAAGTACACATTCACTATCGGAAATATCTTTGTAGATGATGAGTTTAATGATTTACCGAACAGCAAACGCTCCAATGCACCTAATATATATATTAGTCAAACATTTTTAGAGCAAACAGATATTGAAACAAACATTAGCAATATTAAATTTGACACAAACGGAAATGATGATGATTTGATTTCACAAGAGTTAAACAGTATCTTTGGTAGCAACTCAAATATTTTGATTGAATCAAGATATTCTCGAATACAAGAAATAGCTGAGTATGTAACCATTGTGGAGATTGTCGGAACATCTATATCTATCATCTTTATGTTGATTGGTATTCTAAACTTCATTAACACCATAGCGGTTAGCGTAACGGTGCGTACTCACGAATTAGCACTACTTGAAAGTATTGGTATGACAAGAAAGCAAATCAAAAAAATGCTGTCACTTGAAGGGCTGTTTTACTTCATAATTCCTTTTGGGTTTGTGTTTACGATTGGTAACGGTTTATTGTATCTCATATACGAGGGCTTGAAAGAAAATGCTATACTGTCCGTTTTTTCATATCCTACTGTTACTATGGTGGCGATTGCCGTGTTGCTGTTATTTATATGCCTGTATTTGCCTGTGTTTGTTTATAAACTCTCTCTAAAAGGAAGCATAATCACACGACTACGAGCAGAGGGAAAATAGGAGGTGTCTATGTTAAATGTGGAATGGGTACTATGCCCTATGTGCAGAAACAAAACAAGATTGAAATTACGAGTTGATACGGAGCTTAAAAATTTCCCCTTGTTTTGTCCAAAATGCAAGCAAGAAACATTGATAAACGCAAAAGAAACAAAAGTAACGGTTATCAAAAACTAACAGCAAACAGAGCTACATTATAAGCGAAAAAATAAATATGGAGGTACCTATGAAAAAGAAAATTCCTCTTATAACTGCTCTTGTGATTATAGCAACATCCGTTATATTCTTTATCTTTGCATTGGGCAATCCACAAGCAAGTTTTGAGTGGAGCAACACAATAACATATATTCTGCTTGCTTTATATGGAGTTATCACGGTAGCTTTATTAGTAATTGGATTGAAGAAAAAATAAAATTATCAAAGAGCCAGACACTAAGATGCAGAGCCGATAATTTGTGAGAGGTATTCTCATAGGTTATCGGCTTTAACTTTATAAAAATCTTAAAAAGGTTGCCGACGACGGCAAAAGAAAAAAACCGTCGTTTGCAACCCTATCTGTGCTGATTTTAAGCACACTAAAAACACGACGGTATGGAGGTACTGTCGTGTTTTTTCTTGACTTCTTTGTTGGTGACTTGTTAAAAAAATAAATACTCTGCCTTTAGCACAACAAACTCTTAAATGTGAAGTGACACAACATATACCACGAAACAATACTCTAATAATCTTTTTAGATTGTTGGGGTATTTTTTTGTCTAAAAATATAATCCCACGCAGTCGCTCCCCTCCTGCTGTCCTTTCAAATCAGTTTAACAAACACATTTTGAAAGGATGGTAAAACCATGAAAACTATAAATTTAAAAGAATATTACAACCACATTACCCAAGATACATATATCGACATACCCGATGAAGTCTATGAGGTGTTTGAAAAATCACGAAAAGAGGAAGAAGCATATCAAAGCAGAGTTTATTATCACAAAGCATACTACTCTTTGGATCGCAATGATGGTATAGAACATAGTGCAGTCTTTATCTCATCTTCTCCTGCTGAAATATACGAACGCAAGCTAACTAATACAGAACTACATAATGCTATTGGCAACCTGCCCGACAAACAAGCAAAACGTATTTATGCTTATTACTTCTTAGGTATGAGTATGACTGACATCGCTAAAGCTGAAGGAGTAAATAAAAGTCAAATTACTCGCTCTATTAAAAAAGGATTATGCTCTATTGAAAAATATTTAAAAACTTTTTACTAAGGGGTGCAACAATAAGGCACTTTTTCTAGAGGTATATGAGAGGGACTTTCCCTCTCATATATAAACAATAGTTCCTTGAAAATTGAATATACAGTATTTTGAGTACAGAACTTATATGGACTGAAAGGTTAAGCAACGTAATGGGCATCGCCAAGACTAATTGTAACTACTTCTCGAATGAAAGCGAATATCAACTTACATTTCATTTGGATTAGTGTTGCAAGATACGAGCGATCAATGCCACCATTAGACCGAGTAGTAGCACACTCGTCTGCAATGACACATATAAGGAATAATGATACTTCATGACGTTATGCCCCCAAAGCGATAGAAACGGGGGAGTTCCTGCGTTATACGACAGCTTTTGAAAGGACAAGCATCGGTAATGTGGGACTATGATAGCTGTGCTAACAGCAACTCAAGATATTCCCTTATCGGGGTGCGTGGCAAATACGATAAAATATAGGAAAGGATACGTCTTATCCTATTTGACAAACTTGATTTATTATAACAGGTGTCTTACACTAATATTGGCAAGACACCTGTATTTTATATGGAAAGGAGCTGAGTCGATGGTTACACAAGCAACTCAAGTTCAAATTACTCCAATCCGTGCAACATACAAGGTTGAAGAAATCGCTGAAATTTTAGGAATAGGTAGAAGTTCAGCATATAATCTTGTAAAGGAAGGAGTTTTTAAAACAGTAAGAATAGGAACAACCATACGAGTATCTAAAAAGTCCTTTGACGAATGGTTGAACAATCAGATCATCTAGTTAAAGGAGAAAAATACTTATGGCAAGCATAATTAAAAGAAAAAAAGCATACTCTCTTGTTTACAACTATGTAGACGAAAAAGGAGAAACAAAACAGAAGTGGGAAACTTGGCACACCCACAAAGAAGCATTAAAACGTAAAGCAGAAGTTGAAAATGATTTATTACAAGGCACTTTCATTCCACCTAGCAAACAAACGATAGAAGATTTTCTATTTGATTTTGTCAGTATGTATGGTGAAAAACAATGGGGTGTTTCAACCTATGATAGCAACTGTGCCTTAATTGCCAATTACATCAATCCAATCATCGGAAATGTAATGGTACAAGATGTCACTACAAGAGTAGCCGACAAATACATTCAAACTCTTCAAAAAACAAAACCAGTTATTAAAAGAAATAAACAACCTAAAACTGATTTTGTTCCACCTACAACAATAGAGAAAATTATAAAGTTGTTGAGAACAGCTTTTAAACAAGCTCTAAGGTGGGAAATGATAGCGAAAAATCCATTTGAACATTGTGTACTTCCTAAGACGGAATATAAGAAACGAGATATTTGGACACCCGATATGATTAGAGGAGCTCTTGATGGCTGTGATGATAGTAAATTATATATCGCAATGAACTTAGCTTTTGCCTGCTCTATGCGTGTGGGTGAAATCTTAGGATTGCAATGGGAAAATGTTAATATAACAGATGATGCCATTGCAAACGATAATGCCTTTGTTTATGTTGATAAAGAACTTACTAGAGCATCTAAACGAGCAATAGATATGTTGGGTGAAAAGGATATATATCATATATTCCAACCTCTTATGGCAAATACAAGTACGAGAATTATTTTGAAAAAACCAAAGACAACATCTAGTATCCGTAAAATTTGGTTACCCAAAACAGTTGCTCATATATTAAGAAAATGGAAAGAAGCACAAGAAGAACTGAAATTATTCTTAGGTGATGAATATCAAGACTTTGATTTAGTAATTGCTTTACCAAATGGTAGACCCTGCGAAAATCGAATTATTGAGAAAGAGTTTCTTAACCTAAGAGAAAAACTTGGGTTGCCTAGAGTAGTGTTTCATTCTTTAAGACATTCTAGTACAACCTACAAACTAAAACTCAATCATGGTGATTTGAAAGCCACACAAGGTGATACTGGTCATGCAGAGATTGATATGATTACCAAAGTGTATGCACATATCTTAGATGAAGATAGAAAGATAAATGCACAGAAATTTGAAACAGCATTTTACAATGGTCCGGATTTACGAGAAGTAGAAGCTCCAAAAGAAGTAAAAGAAACTCCTGCATTAGATATTGGAGCATTAGTTGCAGAGCTTTCTAAGTCGCCCGAACTATTAGAAACTTTATCAAAACTTGTAGCAGCACAGCAAGTTGCTAAGTAATGAAACGAACCATATGTTACCACTTACTCCTAGTAGCTTATGATGTTATTGCTTTGCTAATTATCCTCTTAGCAAATAAAAGATTTTCTTAGCAAAAAGGGGAAATTTAGTTCGAGTCCAATTAGCGAACTTTTATAAATATTCAAAACGTATTCAGCTTAGAAAAAAATGTTATGTCAGAAAACAAGAAAAGCTGAAAACCCTTATAAATAAAGGCTTTCAGCGTTATTTGCTGGCGTCCCCGAGACGATTTGAACGTCCGACCCTTCGCTTAGGAGGCGAATGCTCTATCCACTGAGCTACGGGGACAAATATTAAATTATGGATATTTATTAACGATTTAGACTCGAACGACTTACCACTTAGGAGGGGCTTGTTATATCCATTTAACTACGGGGGCATATATTCATTTCCTTAAAATTCCCTGCGCTGCGCACAAACTTCGACTTCCTTGATGCGCGTTCTGCCATCGTTCGCGTTCCTGGATTTTTACTTTTCTAGTATAGCAAAAAACACCTGCGCATTCAAGCCTAACGAAGCGACATGCTTCGCCTATGCCGTTGCCCATCATCTTGGAAACGCGCCGTCTGTGCCGCGCTAAAACAGTTTGTTTGTCCGCAGTAAAAAGACATCTTTGCGGGTTTTGCCCTATTTTTATAGTATATCGCACAAAAATCGCAAAATCAAGTTGAAGCGCAGGCAAATTTGGTGTATGCTAAGAAGGATAATAATGATTTCATCATCTGTGGAGGATTTTTTAATGGCACTACCGCAATCTCATGATAAACTGAATAAAAAACGCGCCCGTATAAACCCCCTGCAAGCTGTTTGCCTGAGCTTTGTTTTAGTCATTAGCGCCGGAGCGCTTGCGCTTATGCTGCCCTTTGCCACATACGAGGGCATTTCACTTGTAGATGCGCTGTTTACCGCCACAAGTGCGACCTGCGTGACGGGGCTTGTGGTGATGGATACCTATACCGCTTTTACCCCTTTTGGGCAAGCAGTGATTTTACTGATGATTCAAGTTGGCGGGCTTGGGCTTGTCACCCTGACGAGCTTTTTTGCCCTAACCGTACGGCGGCGCATGGGCTTTCGCGATTTGCGTCTTATTAATGAAAGCGTTTCCAGCGATAGTTTTTCACAATCCACTGCGGTGTTGCGCCTTGTTGTGCGCCTTGCACTGTTTTTTGAAACGCTCGGTGCGCTATTGCTAATGCTCGCTTTTATCCCTGAATATGGAGTAAAAGGCATTTGGATTAGCGTCTTTATCTCGATTTCTGCATTTTGCAATGCCGGTTTTGATTTGTTCGGTCAGATTGCGCCCTATTCCTCTTTATCGGGCTATGTAGACAATTACTATGTGCAATGCGTGATTATGTTCTTAATCATCGCAGGCGGTCTTGGCTTTTTGGTCTGGCTCGAAATCGGGCAATGGCGCAAACAACGTCGCTTTACCGTGCACGCCAAAATTGTATTTATCTTCTCCGCCATGCTTTGGTTTGTCGGGGCGCTTGGGCTGCTGATTTTAGAGTGGGATAACCCCGCTACGCTTGGCACGCTTGGCATTGATGGCAAAATCATGGCGAGCTTGTTTCAGTCTGTTTC
>JAWXVF010000272.1:0-2166 GCA_044425555.1 Eubacteriales bacterium | reverse complement strand
TCCTAATACAAAAGGGTTAGGTGATAAAGTTGCTACAGATAAGGGGTATCTGGTTACGGATGTACGGCAGCAGACTAATATAGAAGGTGTCTATGGAGCTGGGGATGTCTGTATTAAAGACTTACGCCAAGTGGTAACTGCTGTATCTGACGGTGCCACTGCTGCTACTTCTGCTGAAAAACATGTGGCGAATCTACACGCAAAATTAAATATTCCACCATTTGAAGTCACAGGAAAACCTATGAAATCCAATGCAAAAGCCAATCCTAATCCAAGTTCTAATAGTAACAGTGAACATTTTATTGATGATGATATGAGAGAACAACTTGCTCCTATTTTCGAAAAATTCAGTAATCCTGTAATCGTTAATGGTGTTTTAGACGATTCAGAATTAGGAAAAGAAATGGCTAATTTCTTAGATGAATTAACAACGTTAACCGAAAAAGTAATCTGTAAAACTTCTTCACCAACCGATTCAGAACATACACCTTACCTTGAGTTATTATTTCATGATGAATCATCAAGTGGCATTCAATATTATGCAATGCCTGGAGGACATGAATTCAATTCCTTTATCCTTGCTCTCTATAACGTGGCAGGTCCAGGAAAAGAAATTGCACCAGAAGAAGTAACTCGTATTGCACAATTAAAAGAGAAAGCGGATATTAAGGTACTCATTTCCCTTTCTTGTACCATGTGTCCAGAAGTGGTAACTTCTACACAGAAAATAGCAAGTTTAAATCCTAATATTACGGCAAGTGCTATTGATATCTCACACTTTCCAGAACTAAAAGAGAAATTCAACGTAATGAGTGTACCTTGCATGGTAATCAATGAGGAACTGGTTCATTTTGGTAAGAAAAATATTACACAAATACTAGAAATTTTAGAAAACTAACACACAAAGGAGATTAAAAAATGAAACAAGCAATCGTATATAGTAGTGCAACAGGAAATACTAAATTATTAGCAGAAACCATTCAAAAAGCTTTAGGAAGTGATGTATCTATTGGTGGTGTGTCTGAAGATGCTCTAAATGCTGATGTAGTCTATGTAGGCTCATGGGCTCAAGCATTTACTTGCACAGCTGATATTAAAGAATTCTTAGAAAAGTTAAACAACAAAAAAGTCTTCTTGTTTATGACAGCAGGTTACGGTAATACAGATGATTTCTTCCAACCAATTATGGACTCTGTAAAAGCCAATGTAAATGATACGAATGAAATCATTGGAACATATATCTGCCAAGGAAAAGTATCAGAAGGAAAACAAGAAGCTATTAAGAAAATGGATATGGCAAAATACGAAAGTATGAAAGCAAAATTAGACGAATCCGTAAGTCATCCTTCTAAAGATGATTTAGAAAAATTGACTACCGTAATTAATGCTATCTCGTAATTTCTGCAAAATATGGCTGTGAATCGTAACATTCTAGTCAATCAATTACTCTAGGAAAACATCTATAGGAAATCTCTAAAAGATTAACACTCTATCTCTCACCCGTTGCATATATTGGAATGGGTGAGTTTCTTTGTATCTATTTTAGAAGTCTCTTTTCGAAATTCCTTTTTGATATCCCTTGTTTGTCATAAAACAATATGATTTTCAATCCCTAATTGTTTCACTTCCTCTTGATTATGAGTTGTTACAATTACTGTTTTCCCTTTTGATAATGTTTTCACTTGTTCTATAACCACGCTTTTAATGGTATCATCAAGCCCCTTAAAAGGTTCATCTAATAACAATAAATGAGAATCACATAATAGCCCTCGCAATATAGCCACTCGCCGTTTCATACCACCAGATAACGCTTCTACTTTACAACGTTCAAAACCTTCCAAACCAAATATTTTTAAATATCTCATAATCTCTGTGTCTAATCGTTCACTGACGAAAGAAATATTTCGCAAGACATTCATAGACTGAATTAGTCGGTCTTCTTGAAATACAACACTAATTTTCACACTATTTAATCCTATTATTTCTCCGCTATCTATCTGTTCTAACCCCATTAATATTCTTAATAGGGTAGTCTTGCCTTTTCCAGAATCTCCTGCAATATAGTAGGTCTCTCCTTGTATAAATACAGCGGAAAAATTCCTTAATACTTCTACCTTCCCATAGGATTTATCAATATCATTTACTATAATGTCACCCATTTAATAA
>JAWXVF010000271.1:0-2167 GCA_044425555.1 Eubacteriales bacterium | reverse complement strand
CGTTCTGGTCTACTCATGATTGCCTCCTTTCCTTATGTACTTCCCACATTTCAGTAATATTTCGTCAACTCCAATTTGGGATACTTGTATGCTTTCTAGCAACTTTACAAGCAGGTTTGTGTCTACTGCATTCTCGCTATGTTTCAGTTTTTCTAATATTGCTTGTTCGGTATGACTGGTGTCGGAACATAAGCTGTATTTGACAGCTGCTAATTTCAGAATATTGTTTTTGATTTCCTCTACTTGCAATTCGGTTTGCTCTAATAAGCGATCAATTTCATTCTGCAGTCTAATCGTTTCTATCGAAAGATTATTGTTTGAATGCATTTCAAGCTTGGTATTTGCTAGTGTTCTTTGAATGCTACTGATATCTTCTAGGATGCTATCATCGCTAACATCCACCGAGATATGGTTTATATCTGTAACACAGTACCATCTGTGTGTTCCGTTTTTCTTCACCCTGCGCCTTAATTTTTCTCCGCATTGGCTACACACCAACAATGGTTTTAATTCTTTGATTTCTTTAGGCTCGGTATGGGTGTAAGGTTTTTTAGCCGACTTGCTCATATGGAACTGAACACTATCTATTATCGAGGGGTATTTTTCTGTTCCTAAATAAATCTCATTTTGAAGTATCCTTGCTACCATATTTTTGTTCCATGTTGGTTTACTCGGCATATATCGAATTTCTTCAGTTGTAAGCCAGTTTGCAATCGTAAGGTACGATTTGCCCTCTACATACATTTGAAATATACTTTTCACTACTGAAGCCTCGCTTGAATGAGCTACTATTGTTCCGCCTATCATTTGGTAACCATATGGAATAACTCTGTTTTGTGCCATGTTCTCACAACCTTTCTGTCAGCACAAGACCATTTTTCAGCACGAAGTCAATGGTTTGATTGTCTTGTGCTAAAATCTTTTCAACTATACTTGAGAATATTTCCTCGTTCATTTCAGTGATATGCGGTGGACATTCTTCAAGTATCTCTAATAAATCTTCCGTTTCGACAAGGCTGGTATCTCTTTTCATATTGCTCAACATTTTGCTTTTAGCTTGTCGAACTTCCTTTAACTGTTTCTTCAGTTCATCGCTTTTAGATATAAAAAGAGCAGAATCCAAAATGCCACTGGACATAAGTCCTGTCATTCTGTGATTCTGCTCCGAGAGTTCGGCTATTCTTTTGTTTATGTTTTTCAGTTCCTCATTACCACGTTGCTCACATTCTTGCAGTTTGCCTAGTGCTGTAATGATTGGTTCGATGATATCCTTTCTATGTGTTTGAAGTTTATTGTACATTCTGATAAACGCTTGACAAATGTCATTTTCAAGTATTCCTATTGAACCACATTGCGCCAAATCTTCATCATGCGCTCTACAAACCCAATATATTTTTCCATTATTTAACTTGCGTCTAAAGGTAGTACCACACTCTTTACAACTTATTTTTCTACTTAGTAAATAGATGCCATATTCTCCATTTACACCACTTGCTCTTTCACGGATCAATATATTAACTATTTCAAACTCTATACGACTAACAATCGCTTCATGTGTGTTTTTTGTATAATACTGTGGCAATTCCCCTCTGTTTCTTCGGCTTTTATATGGGAGTGTATCTTCATGATATTTCTTTTGGAAGAGCATATCTCCAATGTATCTTTCGTTTTTAAGAATTTCAGATACTACTCGTTTTCGCCATTGCTTATTTCCTGTTTTTGTAGGTATATTTTCTGCTGTTAAGATTTTTGCTATTTCTCGTGTTCCTCGCCCCTGTAAATACTCTCTAAAAATTCTACGCACCACTTCTGCTTCTTGCTCATCAATTATTAGTTCTTTTTCTACTAATCGATATCCGTAGGCTGCATTCGATGAAACAAACTCACCTTTCGACATTGCAATTCGTTTGCCCTTTTTCACATTTCTAGAAATACTTTCTGATTCCTCTTGGGCAAAGAGTGAGTAGAGAGTAAGAAGATTTTCACCAGTGAGCTTATCTGTGTCGATACCTTCTTTTTCAAAATATACCGAAACGCCTATTGCTTTCAGCTCTCTGACAGTAGCGATGCTATCCAATGTATTTCTTGAAAATCTGCTTGTTGACTTGGTGACGATACGATCAATCTTACCATCTCGACAATCGTTTATCATGCGATTGAAGTCATC
>JAWXVF010000050.1:0-16121 GCA_044425555.1 Eubacteriales bacterium | reverse complement strand
GAACATGAAAAACTATATTAATAACATAGCAGACAGCATTGAACAGCGAAATTCAGAGCCTAGCGACTATCTAAACGAAATAGATAACCTCATGTATTGTGGTAAATGTAACACTCCAAAGCAAAAAAGATTGGATAAGCCATTTTTTGACGGAAGAAACATTGTACCCATTCCTTGTGCGTGTCGTTCTAAGGAAACCCTTGAAGAACGAAGACAAGAAGAACTTAGAAATCATTATCAAATGGTGGAAAGGCTTAGAGAACAAGGGATACGAGATAAAAAAATGTTACAGTGGATTTTTAAAAATGACACAAGTAGTAGCAAGCAGATTGATATTGCAAAACGATATGTTGAAAACTTTGAAATGATAAAAGCTGAAAATACTGGATTGCTATTATGGGGAAATGTTGGTACTGGCAAAAGTTTTGTTGCTGGGTGCATTGCCAATGCACTGATTGAGAAAGAGGTTTCGGTACTTATGACAAATTTTGGTATTATTTTAGCTGATATGATGAATTTGCAAATTGATAAAAACGAGTATATTGCCAAACTTAATCGTAAGAGCCTACTCATAATTGATGATTTTGGAATGGAAAGAGATACTGCATTTGCCCTAGAACAGATTTATAACGTCATAGATAGCCGATATACAGCTTCTAAGCCTTTAATTGTGACAACTAACCTAACATTATCAGAAATGGAAAATACAGCTATTCAGACCGATTACAGACGTATATATGATAGGGTGCTAGAGATGTGCGTGCCTATTTTCTTTGAGGGTGAGAGTAAACGCAAGGAAAGAGCAACTGAAAAAATGAATAAACTCAAAGAAATCTTAGGCTAATGGCTTTTATTGATATAAAAATCAGTAAGAGCCATTTTTTTATACTCAAATTTAGAAAGGAGCAGACCATATGAGAGAACAATCAGTAAAACAAGTATCTACTTCTCCCACAGAAGGTACGTTTACCCATAAAATCGGCAAGACAACGTATACTGTGGGTGTGCATTTCAGTAAAACAAGCAAGGAAACACTTCAAGACAAAATAGAAAGGCTTATCATAAATGATTTGGAAAAAGAAAAATATTTATAAGTTCGGTCTTGACAAAACGCACCCCAAAGGTTCTATTTTGGTGGAGTGTGGAAAGCTATTACAAAAGGGAACTCCTAAGTTAGATTCTAAAACAGAAAGCCAATCAAAGATAAAAATGGGAAGGTGGTTTATGAGAAGTATAAAATTAAGGTATTAAATACCATTAACTTTAAAAAATCAATGCATTATAATCCGTTTGCATACATTAAGAGTGAAAAAGATATTTTAAAACTAGTAACAACATTACTTGCTAATACAAAAGGAGAGGGGAAAGGTGGCGATGATTTTTGGGTTAAGGCTGAAACACTTCTCTATACTGCACTTATTGGTTATATTTGGTATGAAGCACCAAAAGAAGAACAAAATTTTAATACCTTAATTGAATTTATCAATGCCAGTGAGGTAAGAGAAGATGATGAAACATTCAAAAATGCTGTAGATTTATTGTTTGAAGAATTAGAAGAGAAAAGTCCTGAACATTTTGCAGTAAGGCAATATAAAAAATATAAATTAGCGGCAGGTGCTGATTGCAAAAATTCAAAAAATTGCGTCAAAACCTTTTGATAATTCGTACACGTAGAGGAGCAATTACCGAGACCAAAGAAACAAGAATTGCAGACGAGGATTGGATACAGACTTAAGATTTGACGACAATCACCTCGATAACAGGTGACAAAATTTTTCTGGTAAATTTTGTAAAAAGTCTTGACAAATGAGAAAGTATATTTTATAATAACGTTGTTATGAAACACTGTTTCATATTTGAGAGGGGGAACTATATGGCAAAACGAGTGGAAGGAGTAGAGGAAAAAATCCTTATATGTGCAGTGGCAGAATTTCTTGAGAAAGGCTACGAAGGGGCATCTTTGCGAACCATTGCACAAAAAGCCGAAACCAGCACAAATTCAATCTATGTACGTTTTAATGACAAAAATGGACTATATCGAGCCGTAGTAGAGCCAGTGATGAAGACTTTTTTGTCGAATTTGCAAAAGGGAATGTCAGCATTTGCAGAAAAACCTGCTCAAGCTCAAGAAAGTGAACGAAAGGACTTTGCTGAAGAAAAAACATTCTATTTGATTGATTATATTTATGAAGAATTTGAGCGATTTCAAATTCTCATCACCAGTGGCGAGAGGGATGTTTATCAAGATTTTCTTCACCAAATAGTCGAAATAGATGTAATGTCTACCAAAAAGTTCATTGAAGACACTGGAAATAATGCAATTGCAACAGGTAAATTGGATGACAACTTAGCCCATGTGCTTTCTGTTGCATTCTATTCTGGTTTTTTTGAAATGGTACATCACAAAATGAGCAAAGACGAAGCGAAAGACTTCGTTACCAAACTAAGGGCTTTTTACAATGCTGGTTGGATGACTATTTTCAGTCAATAAAGTAATTTAATTTTGTAAAATTTACTGTCGCTTTGGCAGTTTATTTTATGACAAACAGTTAGCGAAAACTAATTTAGAAAGGAGTATTTTATGAACAAATCGAACCCTGTAGCCAGTTTGATGGCACTTGCCCAAGAAACCAAACCGAAATTTATGCAGTCAATTTTTCTAGCGATTGTTGGTGTGCTGTGTGGTGTTGTTCCTTATTTTGCTGGGGCGAACATCATTGTAGGAATACTTTCAGGAAACACGGACATGAGAAGTTATCAAGTATTGTGTTTGGTCGCTTTATTGGGATATGTCGGAAAGGCACTATTTGGCAACCTATCCACTACAATTTCTCACGCTGCTACTTATCAAACATTGAAAACAATTCGCTTAAAATTGATTGCAAAACTCTCAAAACTTCCAATGGGAAAGTTACTTGACACGCCATCAGGAAAATTAAAGGACACCATTGTGGATAAAGTTGAGGGGTTAGAAACCACGTTGGCACATCTTGTGCCAGAAATGACAGCGAATCTATTGATACCACTTTGTTTGCTCGTCTATCTGTTTGTGTTAGATTGGCGTCTTGCCTTGCTCACTCTGGCGGTGTTCCCACTCGGTATGTGCTTTATTGCTACTATGGGCAAAACATACCCTGCAAAATATGCAGAATCGGTTAAAATTAACAATCACATGACACAAACAGTGGTAGAATATGTGAATGGCATTGAAGTCATCAAGACTTTCAACCAAAGCACCAATTCTTATGAAAAATACGAAAAAGCAGTAGAGGATAATGCTTCTTTTTATTATCATTGGATGAAAAGTTGTCAACTCCCAATGTCTGCGTACACTGCGATTTGTCCCTCTACCTTACTGACAGTGCTGCCTCTCGGTTGTCTCTTTTATCTCAATGGCTCGTTGTCTGCTGAAATCTTCGTGACGATTATGATTGTATCTATGAGCATCATCGGTCCAATTTTAGCAGCGACCAACTATGTAGATAGCTTTGCCACCATGGGAACGGTCGTCGGTTTGATTACTGAAATTCTTGAAGACGAGGAATTGATACGTCCAGAAAAATCTGCTACGATAGAAGGATTTGACATTCAATTAGAAAATGTCACTTTTGCGTATCAAGAAGATAAAGAAGTATTACATAGTATCAACCTGACGATACCCTCTGGCACTGTGATTGCTTTTGTTGGGGCTTCTGGTTCAGGAAAATCCACCATCGCCAAATTGATTGCTGGTTACTGGGACGTAAATTCAGGAAGTATTTCTATAGGGGGAGCAAATTTGAAGACGTTATCTCAAAGTGATATTGCCGATTCTATCGCATACGTATCGCAGGATAATTACTTATTTGACACTTCTGTTCGTGAAAATATCCGCATGGGTCGAAATACTGCAAGCGACCAAGAAGTGGAAGAAGTAGCAAAATTATCAGGATGTGATGACTTTATTCGCCAACTAGATAACGGGTATGACACAATCGTTGGATCAGGAGGAAGTCGGTTATCAGGTGGAGAACGCCAACGAATCACCATTGCCCGTGCAATGCTCCGAAATGCTCCGATTGTCATCTTGGATGAAGCAACTGCATATACAGACCCCGAAAATGAAGCCATCATTCAAAATGCCATATCTCAAATGGTGCAAGGGAAAACGTTGATTGTCATTGCACATCGTTTGTCAACAATCACAGATTCCGACCAAATCGTTGTGGTAGATTCTGGATGTATTTCTGCCATGGGAACGCATGAGGAACTTTTAGATGCTTCCGCACTTTATCAAGGAATGTGGAAAGCACACATGGATGCAAAGGATGGTGATTTTGATGATTGAGGTTTTTCGGAAAATATGGAGTTTTTCTGACAAGGAACGGAAAAATCTCCAAAAGTCTATGGTGATTGGATTTTTGAATGCCATTTTCCATAGTTTACTGCTCTTGGCTCTGTATGTGACTTTGGAAGACATCTCTAGCAATTCTGTCACAACGCAGACAGCAATTACAGTATTTGCCATTATGTCAGTCAGTATTCTTGGAAAAATCGTGACACAGTATTTTTCTCAACTGCAACGAACGCATGCTGGCTATTTTATGGTCGCAAACAAACGTATTGATATTGGTCAACGTTTGAAAACTGTCCCTATGGGGTATTTCAATGAAAATAACTTGGGGAAGATTACGGCAATCGAAACCACCACCTTAAATGACGTGGAAAGTGCTGTCCCTGTTGTCTTGGTGGTCACTTTGGGAGGCTTCTTAAACTCGTTGGCGATGACTTTATTCATGTTCTGCTTTGAGTGGAGAATGGGCGCATTGGCTTTGGCTGGAATATTTATTTTTGTTCTAGTGAGTTCGGCAATGGAGAAAAAATCTCGTGAAGGTGTGCCGAAAAGACAAAATGCACAACTTGACTTGGTGGACGCAGTCTTGGAAACGATTCAAGGGATGGCAGTGGTCAAAGCATTCAATATTGAGCAACACTCTGACAAAAAAGTGGATTTTGCCATAGAGGAAAGTCGTTTGAGAAATGAATTGTTGGAAAAACAGATGACACCCTATGTTGCTTTGCAACAGCTCGTTTTATCTTTATTTTCCGTAGCTATGCTATACCTTGCCATTTCATTGCACTTAGTGGGCGAAATTCCAATAGCGAAGTGTATGATGATGATTATTTCCTCTTTTTTGGTGTTTGAACAGTTAAAAGTAGCTGGAAGTTGTGTCGCAAATATGAGAATTGCGGAACATTCTATAGACAAAGCGAACGAAATTGACCAAGTACCTCAAATGGTAGAAGGCACAAAAGTGATTGATGGCACAGATATTACACTTGAGAACGTGTGCTTTTCGTATGAAAGCAAAGAAATTTTGAATAATGTTTCTTTGACAATCCCTTCCAAAAAAATGACAGCCATAGTTGGACATTCTGGAGCAGGAAAAACTACGTTATGTCGCCTAATACCACGTTTTTGGGATGTCACAAGCGGAAATATCTCTATCGGTGGAGAGAATATAAAAAATGTTCCTGTGAATCATTTGATGAGTCATATTAGTATGGTATTTCAAAATGTCTATTTATTCCAAGACACAATTGCGAATAATATCAAATTTGGCAAGGAGAATGCGAGTAGAGAGGACATTGAAACAGCAGCAAAACTCGCTTGTTGTCATGACTTCATTATGCAATTGCCTGACAAATACGATACAATCGTTGGCGAAGGTGGAGCTTCTCTCTCTGGAGGTGAAAAGCAACGGATATCGATTGCTCGTGCATTGATTAAAGATGCAGAAATCGTCATATTCGATGAAGCTACAGCAAATGTAGACCCTGAAAATGAGGATAAGTTGCAAGAAGCCATGGAATCATTGTGCAAAGAAAAAACAGTGATTATGATTGCTCATCGCTTGAAAACAGTGAAAAATGCGGATAACATCATTGTTTTAGAGAAAGGTAACGTAGTACAAGAAGGCACTCATAAAGATTTGATTCAAAAAGCAGGGATATACAAAGAGTTTATCCAAGGAAAAAAAGAAGCCATTGGATGGAAACTCGGAAAACAAAATTAAATAGACGAAAGGAAGGTAAATTGTATGGAAAGTAAGAAAATTGAAGTGAAAGATTTGGTCAACGTGGGGGTGTTTACACTACTGAATTTTGTAGTATTCTTCGTTGCTGCAATGACGGGCATGATTCCTGTTATGGCTATTTGGTATCCACTTGTTACTGCATTTTTGGGAGGAATTCCTTGCATTTTGTTCTTTACCAAGATTGAAAAATTTGGCTTAGTGACCATTATGGGATTGCTATTGGGATTGAGTGTGTTTCTGATTGGGCAAGGTTGGTACGCACTCATTACTGGTGTGGTGTTCGGTGTCATTGCTGACTCTGTTCTAAAAGCAGGGAACTACAAAAGTTGGAAAAATATGATGCTTGCCTACTGTATTTTTAGTGAGTGGATCATTGGAACGCAAATGGTGATGTATTTGACCAAAGATGCGTATTTGGAACCGTTTCGTGAACAAATGGGCGATGAATTTGTAGATTCTTTATCTGCAATGTTACAAACATGGACACCTTTTGCCGTCATGCTTGGCATTTTTATCGTTGGTATAGTAGGTGCTTTCCTCGGAAAAAGTGTTTTGAAAAAGCATTTTGAACGTGCTGGGATTGTCTAAAATGAAAGAAAAAGAAGTTTCTTATCGTAAGATACAGGGCATCGAATGGATTCATTTTGACCCACGAAGTAAACTTTTTGCCCTCTGCATTTTGAATTTTATCATTTTTTCTTCAGTTGCAGGGGGGAATTTCTCCACTTCTCACTTACTCATTGCTACATTCCCATTTTTGGCACTTATAAATGGGCGTAAAGGAAAGGCAGCTCTCGCTTACGCTTGTATTTTTTTGCTATTTGCTCAGTTTGACTTTTTGATCTATTTGTGTAAAGGGAATCCTTTTTTTGGTGTATTGGTGCGTTTGGGTAATGAAATGGCAACAAGAGTGTTTCCGTGTACTTTTTTCGCTTATGCTGTGCTTATCACTACCTTACCTAGTGAATTTTTAACGACAATGAGCCGTCTTAAAATTCCTGTGCAAATAACGATTCCTTGTGCTGTGATGTTTCGTTTTGTGCCTACCATAGTAGAAGAATACCAAAGCATTCGTTCAGCTATGACACTCAGAGGAATTACGTTTTCAAAAAATCCTCTTGCCATGATTGAATATCGTTTCATACCACTGATGATTTCAATTCTGAAAATAAGCAACGAACTCACGGCTGCAGCGTTAAGCAGAGGTTTGAGTGTGGAAAACAATCGAAGTAGTTTTTGTGAAATCAAATTAAAAATACAAGATTATCTGCTGTTCGCTGTAATTCTAGCGATTTTATTTTGTTTTATCAAGGAGGTGTAAACATTGATTGAATTTGAAAACGTGTCTTTTTCGTATTATGGTGCAAAAGAAAAATTTGCAGTCCGAAATGTGAATTTAAGCATAAAAAAAGGTGAAGTAGTGTTGTTTTGTGGAAAATCTGGTTGCGGAAAAACTTCTTTGGTTCGCTTAGTGAATGGTTTGATCCCCAACTATTATCAAGGTTGTCTGGAGGGAACTGTTCAGATAAATGGCGAAAAACAGACAAAAATAGAACAGACCTCAAAAATCGTAGGTTCGGTATTCCAAAACCCACGAACACAATTTTTCAATGTGGAAACAACGAGCGAAGTCGTCTTTGCTTGTGAAAATTTCGGAATCAATCCAAAAGACATGGAACTTCGTTTAGAAAAAACGATAGATAAGTTTCAGTTGGAACATCTACTCAATCGAAATTTATTCAAATTATCTGGTGGAGAAAAACAAAAAATTGCCTGTGCTTCTGTCGATATGGCACAAACCGAAATTGTTGTGATGGATGAACCTACTTCAAATTTAGATACGAAGTCGATTCAAACATTGCAAGAAGTTCTCAAAATCTGGAAACAGCAAGGTAAAACGATACTGATTGCTGAACATCGTATTTCATACCTCCGAGATATTGTAAATAGAGTGATACTCGTTGAAGATGGTCAAATTGTGTTTGATTTGCCGATAAATGAATTTCTAAGCAAAGGTGAAGATGTAGTGAATTTCGGTCTAAGATGCTTAAATCCAATACATTTTAGTGAAAAAAGTGTGGCAGAGTGCAATGAAACGGCTATCGAAGTGCAAGATTTGAGTGTGTGCTATGAAAAAGAAATTGTTCTCAGTATTCCTAGTCTTAGAATTCCGAAAGGAAGAATCGTCGGTCTGATTGGTCATAACGGTGCTGGTAAGACCACCTTTGCTCATTGTCTTTGTGGATTGCTGAAAGAAGAATCTGGGAAAATATTTTTCGATGAAAAATTGAAAAAACACAATAAAAGAAAACAGGAGTGTTATCTGGTGTTTCAAGATGTCAATCATCAGCTTTTTACAGAATCGGTGTTAGATGAAGTGATATTAGGTGCAAAACCTCCTTATATTGATAATGGTGTTGATGAGTTGATAGCAGATTTGGGTTTATCCCAGCTACAGACAGAACATCCGATGTCGCTATCTGGTGGTGAAAAGCAACGTGTTGCAATCGCAAGTGCGATAACATCACAGAGAAAGATATTGATTTATGATGAGCCAACCAGTGGACTTGATTATGTTCATATGAATCAATTTGCTTTGCAACTAGAAAATCTCTCGCAAAAAGGCTTTACACAGCTTGTGATTACCCATGACCCTGAACTAATAGAAAAATGCTGTGATTATGTGATATGTTTTCAAAAGGGTGGAATTTTATGGCAAGGAAATTTAGACAAAGAAATATCAGAAATAATGTCTAAATTTTTTAAGTTGTAAAATTATAGCTATGTAAATTAAATATCAAACAGTTTGCAATAAAGCACGATAGAAGAGGAAAAACGCCTCTTTTATCGTGCTTAAAATTTTCTTCAAAAAAGTTTCAAAACCCCTTGACAACTATTACACGAAGGCACAGGGTTTCGAGCGAAAACAAGGTTTGCTAAATTTTTTAACTTGCCCGAACTTATTAACATTTGGAAAGAAGCGTCTGATATTCAAACAGCCGATATGTTGCATTTACCAGTACCAAAAGCAGAACATCTTACCATAGTTACAGAACCTTCTGATATTCAAAGAGAATTAGTTGGTGAATTTGCAAAACGTGCTGATAGTGTACGGAATAAATCGGTTGATCCAAGCGTTGATAATATGTTAAAAATTACTTCTGATGGTAGGAAATTAGCACTTGACCAAAGGCTTAGTAATGAAATGCTATCGGATTATGAAGAATCAAAAACAAATGTATGTGTTGGAAATGTAGTAGATATATGGAAGGAAACAGCAGATACATTAGGAACACAGATTATATTTTGTGATTTATCAACACCTCATTATGATGGTACATTTAATGTTTATGATGATATGAAAAATAAATTAATTGAGCAAGGGATACCACCACAGGAGATTAAATTCATACATGATGCTAACACGGAACAGCAAAAGGCAGATTTATTTGCAAATGTAAGAAAAGGGAATGTAAGAGTGTTGATAGGTAGTACAGCTAAATGTGGTGCTGGTACTAATATTCAGACAAAACTTGTGGCACTTCATCATACAGACTGCCCGTGGAGACCTGCTGATTTGGAGCAACGAGAAGGGAGAATTGTTCGGCAAGGAAATGAGAATAAAGAAGTGAAAATCTTTAAATATGTAACAAAAGACACGTTTGATGCGTATAATTGGTCGATTATTGAAAATAAGCAAAAGTTTATTGGACAAATTTTCACAAGTAAGTCTCCATCACGTTCGCAAGAAGATGTGGATGCAACAGCATTATCTTACGCTGAAGTAAAAGCATTAGCTACAGGAGATGATAGAATTAAAGAGAAAATGAATCTTGATGTGGAAGTTGCTAAATTAAAGTTAATGCGTTCGTCACATATAAGTAACTGCTATGAAATGGAAGATAGAGTTATTAAGTTTTATCCAGTGGCAATAAAAAAGTGGACTGAGCAAATAGAAGGTTTAAAGACAGATTGTGAAATGCTAATGGGTTCATTAGATATAGAAGGAAGTAGTGACGATTTTCAAATGAATATCAATGGTGTAACGCATAATGAGAGGAAATTGGCAGGAGAATCCATTATTGAAGCTTGTAAACAAATAAAAAATCCCGATGAAACCATTGTAGTAGGAGAATTTAGAAATATGCCAATGGAATTGTCTTTAAAAGGAGGGAAATTTAATCTTGATTTAAAAGGAACAGTCACGCATAACGTTGAGTTAGATAATAGTGCAGTAGGAAATATTACTAGGATTTGTAATGTTTTAGAAAACATTCCTAAAAATATAACCAAGCTAGAAGAACGTGTGTCCGTATTGACTGATGAGATGGAATCAGCAAAAGAAGAAGCTAAGAGACCTTTTCCAAAAGAGAATGAATTTAGGGAAAAATCAAATCGTCTTATGGAATTAAATAGGGAACTTGATTCTACGGATTCCAAAATGGAAACTTCAGAAAAAGCAGAATCTTCAGTGGAATCCGTGTTAGATAAGTTGAAAAAGCCAGTAGAAGGGGCGAAAGATAAAAATAAATTATCAATGGAACAGCAAAATGATAAGAAGGAAAAGGGACGTTAAATTTTAGAAAGGGGTTAAAATGGCAAAAAGAGAAAGAGGTCAAGGAATGTTTTTTCGTGTAACAAAGAAAGAGAGGGATATCATAGACCAAAAAATGCGACTACTACATATAAGTGATATGGGAGTGTACTTACGAAGAATGGCAATATATGGTTATATGATAGATATTGATATGCAACCATTCAATCAACTTAGTGGAGAAGTATCTCAGATTGGAACAAATGTGAACCAACTTGCAAAAAAGGCAAATGCGACAGGAAATATCTATCTTGAAGATATTGAATCCGTCGCACTTGATATAAAAGAAATCAAAGAATATTTAAGAGAATTTACGAGAATATTAATTGACGTATATTCTGATGACTAAGATTTATAGTCCAAATATCATGAAGTGTACATTCTAAATACTGATAAATACGTATAAGAAGAACAAGGAATTGATAGGAAATAGTAACTAAAAAATTTCTTGATCTAGATTACGAAAAATATCATCGTCAAAAAATTGATCAATTGAGATCTCCAATCCATCGCATAATTTTTTTACAGTAATAACAGATAAGTCTTTTCTTGAATCGTCAACCATAGAGTAGACGGTTGATGGTGTTACACCTGATAGTGTTGCCAGTTGATTTAAGGCAATACCTCGTTCGTCACATAAGTTTTTAAATTTACTTACAATAGCTTGTTTGATTTGCATTTTATCACCCTGCTTAATATTACTATTGTGTACGTTTGTGCGTATACGCACTTGCGTACACAATGAAGCTTATGATATAATGAATTTGCATCAAATAATGTTTATGATAAGTATGCATATTGGTACTAAAAATAATATTTTGAAAGGAAATAATAAAAGATGGCAAATAGAAAAATATTACGAAAAGTAGCAAAACAAAATGGTGTTTCGTTGAAAGAAGTAAAAGCAGATATGCAAGAAGCCATTAATTATGCTTATAATAATTGTCCTAATGATGGTGTTATAGAAGCTTATCAAAGAAGAGTATCAAAGAAAAATCAGATACCAAATGTTGATGAATTTATTAATTATATAGTTAATGATATGAAAAATAATAAGAAAATTAGATAAATATTATTAGAACTTCTTCTTAAATTTTTTTACCAGTATCATTAATGACAAATGTTCCTTCAAATCTTGCACCACAAGCTTTGGCTATGTCTTGTAGATCTTGCTCAGAAAAGTTGTTTCGTTTTAACTTACCTGATAAATTTGACTGTTTTGTTCCAAGACGATTGGCTAATTCTTTTTTTGATATATTTGCTTCAATAAGCAACAGTTCAATTTTTTTGGTCATTGTTCCCATGAAAATCCTACTTTCTAAATTAGTCTAATAGTTAAATTATACAGTGTTTAGATAAATAAATCAAATGTAAAGTAATTAAATTGTTTTGTTGAAAACAAATTAATATTAAAACAAATTAATTCGTTTAAAAGTGAATTAATTATTGACTAAGTTATTTTTTGAGCGTATAATTCAACGTGAAAGTGAAATAGTTTACTTTTAAGCAAAATAGAAAAGGAGATGGTCAGATGAAAAGTTCGATAGTAAAAGAAATGATTAGTGGAGGAGTATTCCCAGTGGAAACAAAGTATGTCAATACACCAAAGTACCAAGAGTTACAAACAAAAATTAGAGAAGAACGGGATTATTTTGAAACAGAAATGTCTCAAATGGAAAAAGAACGATTTGATGATTATCATGGAATGATTCAAGAGAGAATGCTGGAGGAGATGGGATGATTGTGTAATTATAGGACTAAACCGAAAAAGTGCTGATAAATACAGGCTTTTTGGCTTAGTCTTTTCCTTTTTTGCTCAAGCAGGAACAACAAAATTATGAAAAATGGAGGTGATACATTAAAATTCAATATGCTTTAGAGAGTTTGTTTTGCATTCTATATGAGTGCAGGGTAAGCTCTCTTTTTTTATGTTAAAAAATAAAATTATAGGAGGTTACTTAAAATGAAAGATAAGAAAAATTCTGTGGAGGTTACAGAGGAAGTAAGGAATATTCCTTTGTCGGAATTACACCCGTTTAAAGACCACCCATTTAAGGTGCGAGATGATGAAGCTATGGCAGAAACAATGGAAAGTGTAAAAGAATATGGAGTGCTTATGCCAGCGATTGCAAGACCACTTGAAACAGGAGGATATGAACTTATATCGGGACATCGTAGGCATAGAGCTTGTGAACTAGCTGAACTTTCTCATATGCCCGTTATTGTTAGAAATGTAGATGATGATAAGGCTACAATTATTATGGTAGACAGTAATTTGCAACGTGAAAACATCTTACCAAGTGAGCGAGCCTTTGCGTATAAAATGAAATTAGAAGCTATAAAAAAGCAAGGAAATCGTACTGATTTAACTTCTACCCAAATTGGGCAGAAGTTAGAAAATGGGAAAACATCTATTGAAATGATAGCAGAAAATGCAGGTACAAGCAAAAATCAAGTACAACGATATATCAGTCTTACAAAACTCGATCCAAAGATACTTGATATGGTGGACAATAAGCAAATGGGATTTACACCTGCTGTAGAAATATCATCACTTACACAAGAAGAACAAATTGATTTTTTAGATGTATTAGATGCTGAACAGTCTATCCCATCACTATCACAGGCACAACGTATTAAAGCTTTATCAAAAGATGGTAATTGTAATTTTGATACAATGAGTGCAATTATGAGCGAGGAAAAGAAAAGTGAAATCGGTAAAATTAGTTTTTCTACAGACACAATTAAAAAATATTTCCCTAAGTCATATACACCCGAAAAAATGCAAGAAGCTATCATGAAATTGCTTGAAAATCATCTGAAAAATAAGAAAAAACAGCAAGAGCGATAAAAGATATGACATAAAAATGGAGGTGTCATAATGGCAGTATTTAGAGTAGAAAAGACCAAAAATTATACAGTAATGGCTAATCATCATTTGAAAAATAAAGCATTATCACTAAAGGCAAAAGGCTTATTATCTGTGCTACTATCATTGCCCGATAATTGGGAGCATAGCATTGCAGGATACGCTTCGATTTGCAAAGATGGTGTAGATGGAGTTAGTTCAACCATCAAAGAATTAGAGAAACACGGGTATATTATTCGCACTCGTTTAAGAAATGAAAAAGGACATTTTACAGATACCGAATATACTATTTTTGAGTTACCACAAGAACCACCTACTGAGGAAGAACCTAAATTGGAAAAGCCAATCTTGGAAAAGCCAATATCGGAAAAACCAATACAGGAGAAACCTATATTGGAAAATCCCGTACAATATAATACTAAACTATTAAATAAAAAAGAATTAAATACTAATGTATTAAATCCTTATCAAATCAATCAAAAAGAGCTAGGATATGAAATGATAGGATTTGATAGCTTTGAAGAATTGAAAGAAACTGTTTATGAAAATATTGAATACGAGCATTTTATGAAACATGGTAAACTTGGTGAGAAAGAAAAAATAAGAGAAATGGCTGATTTAATTATTGAAACATTATGCTCTACAAGAAACTATATCAACATCGCAGGAAATGATTATCCATCTGAACTGGTAAAAAGCAAAATGTTGAAGATAAATTCAGAACACATTGAGTATGTGCTAAGTTGCTTAGATGACAATAGAGTGGATATTAAAAACATCAAAAGATATTTGTTAGCCACACTATTCAATGCCCCATCAACGATAGATAATTATTATTCAGCAAAAGTTAAATATGATTTAGGCTATTAAGCACTTTGGAAACAGAGTGTTTTTATTTTACGCAAAATTGAAAGGAGTAGCAAAAAATGAAAGAGTATGATATTACAATTACGGAAACATTGCAAAAAACAGTAACCGTTACAGCAAATTCAAAAGAGGAAGCAGAGGATTTAGTACATGATGAATGGTCAATGGGTGTTCATATTTTAAGTGCTGATGATTTTGTTGATGCTACAATCGAAATGAAAGAGGAACGAGAAAACTTATTAGATGTTCTGTTGGTAGAGCCAATGAAACCACCTAAAGAATTTCAAGTAGCAGATACACTAGAAGCCTTGCAAGGAATGGTGAATGGGTATATTGAAACTGTAAATATGAATGATGACCCTGTTGTCCTAATTTGCAACGAAGAAGGAAAAATGAATGGTTCTACACTAAATCGAGCTATTTATGACAAACAAGGCGAAATCGTTGATGTGATTGCAGGAAGTTTTTTAATTGTGGGAAGTGGTGATGAAAATTTTGAAAGTTTATCGCAAGCTATGAAAGAAAAATATGCAAAAGAATTTGAAACTCCCGAAAAATTCTTTAAGTTAGCAGGAAAAGTGATTGCTCAAAAAGTTACACCCACAAACGAAGCTACAAAAAAAGCAGAGCAAGAGAGATAACAACACTATCAACAAAAGGAGGTGATACACTTGGCAGTACAAGAAGAAATCAACAATAAACAGGTAGCACTGGTGCAAAAAGGAGGTAAACTTACTTGGGCATTGCTATTAAAAGCAATTAAAGCCTACCAGCAACATCAAAAAAATAAGCAATTCAATGCAAAAATACCACAAGGAAAAATGAGTGTGGAGCAATTAGCCAAAAAAGACCAAGGTATGTCAGCACTAGATTTAAACGATAAGGATATGAAAAACTTTGATAAAATAATGAAAAAATATGGTGTTGATTATGCTGTGATGACAGATAAAAAGGCAACACCACCCGTTCATACTATATTTTTCAAAGGGAAAGATGCAGATGCCATTAACAAAGCCTTTGCAGATTTAACAAAGGATATTACGAAAAAGCAAACACGACCATCTGTTTTAACAGAGCTTAGAAAAATGATAGAGAAAGTAAAAAATACTGTCCACGAAAAAGTTAAGAATAAGGAGCAAACACGATGAATACAACAAAACTTAAAAAGCAAATTATCCTTAACTTACCCTATATTATCATAGGTTTTATAGCAACTAAGATACCACAAGCAATTAGGCTTGCAGGTGGAGAAACGACATCGGAAATGTTTACTAATCTAGGAACTGGATTTAGTGAAGCCTTTGCAGTACCACTTCCCTCGTTTTATCCAAGCGACTTAATCATAGGACTTTTGATAGGAGCAACGATTAGACTTATCGTTTATAACAAGGGCAAAAATGCTAAGAAATACAGGCAAGGAGTTGAGTATGGCTCGGCACGTTGGGGAAATTCTAAGGATATTGAAGAATATAGGGATAGCAATTTTCAAAACAATGTTATCCTTACACAAACAGAGAGTTTAACAATGAATAGCAGACCTAAAAATCCAAAAACAGCACGAAATAAAAATGTGCTTATTATTGGTGGTTCTGGTAGTGGTAAAACGAGATTTTGGTTAAAACCAAATCTTATGCAATGTCATTCTTCATTTGTAATTACTGACCCAAAAGGAAGTATTCTTGTGGAAACTGGAAAACTTCTTGAAAAGAGGGAT
>JAWXVF010000289.1:0-4443 GCA_044425555.1 Eubacteriales bacterium | reverse complement strand
TGTTTTTTCTTCTAGGAACAAAATCATATTTTCCTACAGATATTAAGATTTTTGCTTTTTCTAGAAATGTTATAATTTCTGATGTACTAGAATTTTTCTTCAATCCTCCATATATTTATATTATACTCTTAAATTTAAGATTATCAATATTTCGCAGTCATATGACCGTATTTTTATATTTTATGATAACACATCATTTTTTAATGTTTCTTTAATATTGTTCTTACAAATCCTTATTCCACCGATATAATATGCCAATGCCACGCAACCTAAAATCATACATGCAAATATAAACAGCGGAGGGGTCATGTTCTTTTGCCTTTTATAAAAGGTATATACTTTTTATAGCGGAAATTACTATTCATATTATCCCAAATTCGATTGATTGTAACCATTCCTTGTTCTGTATCACTAATAGTCACTCCAAGACTTGCCAAGTAATTATAAAAACTCTTATCGTCCATTATCACAATTGGCACTTTCACCTGATATTTATTATCTTTTACAGTCACATCAGAACCTGCAACTGCACTGATGCCTCCAGACGCCTGTAAATCATCGCTCAACATATCATCTGTAAGCCAAGTATAGGCAATTGCTTTCTGATATACGTTGCAACCATCTACCTGATCTAATGCATCTATATCCAATGCATTTTCAACATCATTTATATTTTGGTTTTTTACAGTCGCCATGATATCCCAAGCATCTTTGTATCTTTCGAAATAGGTGTACTTTGTTGCTGCCCTCCTGAAAGCTGGCTTGGCAGTGCGTTTAGCTTATCTTGAATTCCCAATGATTCTACAACATGGTCAAAAAACTCTTGAGCTGGCTTTTTTTATCCAAAAGCATAGGCATCATAATATTACGTTTTACTGTAAGAGTGGGAATCAGATTGTAAAATTGATAAATCAATCCCACTTTTCTTCTTCGAAATATTGCAGCTGACGTCTGGTTCAGTGTTGATAAATCTATATTCTCCACAAATACTTTTCCTTCTGTTGGCTGTTCCACCCCACCCAATAAATGTAAGAGAGTAGATTTTCCTGAACCAGAAGCTCCAACAACTGCTACAAACTCACCTTTTTCAAGTCGATATCCATATGGAACAAATCCACCATTCCATCTACCCTCTCGTGCCTTTTGTATTCGCCCTTCCATAGTCTGAATACGAATATTCTCGCGTTCAATCTCTGCTACAGCTGATAATACCGATATAATAAGCTTACCTGCGTCCTTGGATGAATCAATCCCATCTTCTACACATATCAATTATTCCCCATATAATTCTTCCATAATCTCCTCAATAACAACACAAGTGTCCATAAATAAAATATCATTTACATATTCAAAGTTTTTTTGATAATTCAGCCACTGTTTTTGCATGACCTCACTATTTCTTATCACTTCCATTATTTTTTTATATTGGCTTAAAATATTTGTACTGCCTCTTTTTTCTGTCGTTGCATATAATGCAGCCTTCAATTCTATAGCACGTATATTATTAAACTGAAGTTTTCTCAATATATACACATCATAATAATCTCTAGGTCTTGTATTTTGATCTGCTCTTGATAGTATTGTTTCCAATTTTTCAGCTAAGACTGTTTCTAAGTTATATGCAAGAATCGAGATATCTCGTTCTTCTAGCAATAATCTAAATTTATATTCAATTTCCTTCGGAGTAATTTTATCTCCTGTTGTAACATCTAACTTTAACGGAACTGCCATTGGTGGATAATTCGCTGTTAAAGCAATTCTATATCCTGTATATTCATCGCCTTCACGAATTTCACCCACACTACGTATAGAAAATGTAACATCATCGTTAATTTCAATACTACAAATTTCTTCAAATGCTACTCTTATACTATCTTCATTTAATGGTAATCCTTGAATTGTAACATCCATGTCCATTGTTGCTCGACAATCCAATCCCACCATTGCCGCAATCAAAAAACCACCTTTCAAAATCAAATTTCCGCTATATTCTGAAAGTGATATTCTCTCTAATAATCGTTCCAACATATAATTTTGCATTACAAGTTGTGCCGAAATATGTTTTTCTTTTGCTAGATTTTTAATAATTGCTTTTAGTTGCATTGCATTCTTCATAGAAGTACCTCCAAATAGGTTCTCACCTTTTCTTCAACCTTTAAACGTTTTGCATATTCTGACAAACGCATTATATCTCTATCTTTTCGCTTTACGTATCTTTTAAATGCCTCAGATACAACCTGTATATCTGTTTGATTTCTAGGTATCAAAATATCGCATAATGTTCTTTCTATACAATATACATATATTTTGTTCCCTGCTGGAGAAACTGCCTCCTCTATTCCCAGATCATGCAATTGCGCTCCAACTTGAGAACATCTAACATTTTCTCTTTTCACCTTTGTTAAATTATAAGTAGACGGAAATGTCATATGATAGGCATTCGGTGTTCTGTCCGTTAAATCATGAATAAACAAAGCTGTTTCATGCGAATACACCCCTCTTTTAAATCGATTTTGCAAATTAATAAACTCATCTTCCCATACTTCTGGTAATGTATATACACCTCTTGTCGCTTGTTCTAGCCTTCCTTTGTCTACAAGATATTTCAAATTTCCTCTAGAGACACCTGCCTTTACAACCATTTCTGTTGTTACAATTCCATTATTATTCATTGCCATTTCCATAATTAAATCCGTCTTTGTCATAGTCACACCTCCTCGCGCAATACTTTTGTGCTTGTAATTTTAACTTATACAAGCACAAAAGTCAATAAACTATTATATATTACACAGATTTTCTCATTAGCAATATAATTTTTACATCTTCTGTCTCTATATTTTGTGAGCTGGTTTCTTTTAAAACCATTTCTTCATCAATTTTCGTTCTTTTGATACCGATACTACTTATCTTTGCGCCAATGTTTTAATGTTACCAAATTCCTCTTCATCCACCATAAGCTTTCCTCCACCAAACATCACTGACTTAGTCTCAATATTATCAATACTTTTTACTTTTACTTTCTTTTTTAACACGCTATCTAATCTCATTTGCTCCTGATTACGCATAAATTCAATACTAGATAAATGCTTCGTTGTACTACCTTTGATCCCTCTTTCCACATCTGTGTAACCACATTCACTCATATATTCAAAGAACTTATCCTGCAACATGCTATAAGACTTCACCAAATGAGACTTCCCATCTTCTCCTACTATTTTTTCTGATTTCCATTTCTTAGAGTGACTTACTTGATTAATCACTTCTTTCACCGTACCGACGAGACTCTGATCCTTACATCTTTTAGACCACTTCACTTCTTTTTGTACTACTGGTATATAAACAACGTGTAAATGATAATGGTAAACATCTTTCCCTAGTTGTTCTGATACCGCAGCATTACGCTCATCTGCATGCATAACTGCTGATAAAATATACTCTTCTTCCTTGTTCGATCATAACTATAGCGAATACCAAACTTTTCATACAAACGTTCTGATGATTTATTAAGTTTTTTAGTAATCGCAGAAGTTATAACATTATCATTAGAGAGTTCCTTGACAAGCTCAGTCGTTTTTCTTGCAGCTCATCTAGTCTGTTTTTTAATCGTCTGTAATTGTCCTCTAACGCTAAATAGAGAACTTCACCCTCTAATTGCTTGATACTCCCATAGCTTTCCTCCAGTAGCAACTCCTAAACACATATCCAATACCAGCCAAGATTTACCTATTTTCCCACTGCCTGCTAGAATAAATATTCCTTGTGGAAGTATTTCTCGAATAGCATAGATTTGTTACTTTCAAACCACTGTTTTCAAGTACATAATCCTTAATTTCTGCATAAGTCGCTTTACTCTCAGCAGAGGTTAAATCCAACTCATCCATATTCAGCTCAACTTCAATATGATGGTCGACATTAAGTTTGGACAATAAACATACCGTCTCCACATTTGCTGTCCAAGGGAATTGATCCACCGCTACTGCTCGCTCCACTACATAATTATTCTCTAAAAACACTTCCAAATCTCTCGCCAAACTGGTTGGTTTACAAGAAATATAGATCAACCTATCCATATTATATTCGATGATTTTTTTCAAAGCTTTTGGATGAATACCATCTCTTGGGGGATCTAGTATAATAAAATCTGGTTTTTCTGTAATGTCGTCTAATACTTTTAATACATCTCCTGCAATAAATTCACAATTAGTCAATCCGTTCATTTGGGCATTTTTCTTAGCTGCTTCTACTGCCTCTTCCACAATCTCTACACCAATCACTTTCTTAGCCACTGGTGCCATCAATTGTGCAATCGTTCCTGTTCCACTGTATAAATCATATACGATTTTTTCACCTACACCTAAATCACCAATAAACTCTCTTGCTGTACTATATAGCACTTCTGCTCCCAAACTATTTGTCTGGAAGAAAGAAAATTGTGATATTTTG
>JAWXVF010000288.1:0-4459 GCA_044425555.1 Eubacteriales bacterium | reverse complement strand
AGTAGCCTATATGCCTTCGGATGCAATGTTTTATGAAGGAGTAACTGGTAGAGAACTTTTCAGCTTATGTGGGAAATTCGGTAAAGTTCCTTTCGAGAAAATAGAAGAACTGTGTAAGTTTCTTGAGTTGGATATGAGTAAGAAGGTATCAGAACTAAGCTTGGGAAATCGTAAAAAGGTTTCTATTATTCAAGCTATTATGAGAGAGGTTGAGGTCCTTATATTAGATGAACCAACAAGTGGATTGGATCCACTGATGCAAGAACGTTTCTTTGAACTAGTATTAGAGAAGCAAAAGCAAGGCGTTACGGTATTTTTGTCTAGTCATAACCTTACAGAAATAGAAAAATATTGTGACAGTGCAATTATTATTAAAGATGGAAAAATTATTGATGAAATTGATATGAAAAATAGTGATATCAGAAAAGGACAGATTGTTTCTTATGAGACAAAAGCAGGAGAGAAAGGTCAATTCGAACACCTAGGTGAGGCAAATGATTTGATTAAAAAATTGGAAAAGATAGACTTGGTCCATGTTGAAATTAGAAATAAATCAGTGGAAGATGAGTTTATTAAATATTATCAGGAGGACAAATAAGATGAATATTAAAAATATTATGTTATTAACAATCTTTCAGATAAAGACAAATAAGAAACAAATCATAGGTTGGAGTATTTCTATTTTCGCAATCATGTTTTTGTATATGATTTTATTTCCGTCTGTTCAGGATATGGCGCAGATTAAAATGGAAGCTATGCCAGAGGAATTGATGCAATTTATGGGCATGGATGATTTTATAGATATGAGTAATTATATGTCTTACTTTGCTATGATTTACAATATAATCTTGATTGCTATTAGCATTTTCGCTACGGTTTTAGGAGCAGGGGTGATTGCAAAAGAAGAGAAAAATAAAACCATTGAATTCTTGTATGCTATGGAAGTGAGCAGAGTAGAAATGTATATTTCTAAATTTCTCACAGCATATATTGGAGTAATCCTTGTTATAATGAGTGCTACAATATCATCAATTATATGTGGTGTAATTAATGGTGGAGAAACGTTTATTTTGATGGATGTAATAACTATGGTGAAAGGATCTGGGATGATACCATTTGTATTCTTAGGCGTGGGAACGATGATTGCAGGTATTACTTCTAAGGTGTCAGGCGGTTCTGTGGGAAGTATAATTGTAATTATAAGTTATGTCTTAGGTTTCTTAAGTACAATGGTGTCAGAAGAATTATCCTGGTTTAAATATTTAAGTCCATTTGAAATCTTAAATCCTGAGGTGGTTGTGGAAATGACGAGTGAAGTGATGATGGCTATGTGCGGATATTTAGTTGTGATGCTTCTATCAGTAGTAATCGGAGGAGCTGTTTATCATAGGAGAGATTTTCAGATTTAAATAAATTCGAAATGATTTTGTTAGAGAGGAAGAGAAGAAAATGATTGGATTTAAAGCAACAGCGATTTATTTTTCGCCAACAAGAACTTCTAAGAAAGGGGCAGAAGCAATTGCTGAAATATTAGATGAAGATTATCGTTCTATCGATGTAACTATGTTACATCATGAAATGGAAGCGAGAGAATTTGCGACAAATGATGTTGTAGTGTTTGGAGCGCCTGTATACGGTGGACGATTATATAAAGGCTGTCTTCCTATGATACAGAAATTTAAAGGAAATAATACACCTTGTATTGTAACGGTTACATATGGAAATAGACATTATGACGATGCGCTATTAGAATTATCAGACTTAGTAACAACTTTAGGATTTATTCCGATAGCAGGTGCAGCTTTAGTAGGAGAACACACTTTTGGAGAAATCGAAATAGGACGACCAAATGAGAAGGATATACAAGAAGATAGTGAGTTTGCAAGTAAAGTAAAGATGATATTAGAAGAAAAATCAATTATTAGAGAAGTAGATTGTGTTAAACTCCCAGGAAATAAATCATATAAAGAGGGAGGAACAGGTGGAGGATTTCGACCATCAACCTTAGATGGTTGTGTGAACTGTAAATTATGTGCGAGAAATTGCCCGACTCAAGCAATTGATTACGAAGATATTACTATTGTAAATAATGAAAAATGTATCTCTTGCTTTCGCTGTATTAAGTCCTGTCCAGTAAAAGCTAAGGTGTGTGATAGTGAGAATTATGTGACGTTTGCAGAAGGATTTACGCAGAGATTGGCAGAATCAAGAACCAATGAATATTTTATGTAGATATTAGATGTAATATTAAAAACACTGTGAAATAGATAAACAAGTCTATTTCACAGTGTTTTTTTGTTTTCTTGCGGAGTGGGAATTGTTTTTGGAATCTATCCTGCAAGAAAAGCGGCGAATATGCGACCGATTGATGCATTAAGACAAATGTAGAAAGTAATAAGTAATAAACTAAATAAAATAAATGGAGGAAAAAGTATGTATAAGGCAACAAAATTATTAAAGGTAGTAGCAGTAATATTTATTGTAACAGGAGTGTTTGGAGCGGTATCGAGTTTAACGTCAAGAATGATGCTTGAGTGGTCGGAGAGTATTACTGGAATTAATTTAGGGCTAGAAATTAGCACATTAGACATTGTGCTTGGAACGTTATTTTCAGTAGTGAATGTGGTCAGTGGTATTATTGCCTTGCTTAGTAAGTACTATAAAGTGGCTTGGGGTCTTATGGGCGCTTATATCATATATACTATTTATAGTTTGATTATTTCAAGTTCAATGGTTGGATTTAACGCCTTTAGTATGATTAGCTTTGTTCTGCCAGCATTATATTTATGGGGATTATACACATCTAAGATTGAGGAAGATGAAGAGAATTTATAGTGAAATTGAGTGAAGGTAGCTAGGCTATCTTCACTCAATTTTTGTGTAATCAGTAGAACTATTGCTATTAAAAAACATAATATAATAAATTGGAATATAGTTTATTTTTCCGTTGGATGTAATGGTTCTTTCGTTTGATAATACAAACGCTTTTTTGATATTATAATCTTTGTTATTTATAAAAGTATTTAATGCGCTGTGTACAGTGTAGTCTTTTCCAGATTTTACTTCAATTGGAACAACAGATAAACTATCATAATCATCTATCAGATAATCTACTTCACCTTTATTTCGATTATCGTAATAAAATAGTTTATATCCGTGAGCGATTAATTCACTAGCAACAGCGGTTTCGTAAATGGAACCGAGGTTAATGCTTTTCTGATCGTTCAGGATTGCAGTAATATTATTTTTATAGAGAATTCCAGAAAGTATTCCTACATCATTAAGATATAATTTAAGTAGATTTTTACCACAAGATTCTATGAGAGGAAACACTGGATTTGAAATTGCTTGTACGTTTAGTGTAATACCAGCACTAATTAAATAGTCGAATTCATCTTGGTAATTTTTAAATGTATAACCTTTCACGTTTTCAATGTTTTTAAAAATCATTCTTTTCTTTTTGTTTTCCATATTAGATGGGACTAAATCATAAATCGTCCTGATTTTCAGTTTGTTGTTCGTGTCATATTTCGCAGCATCAGTTCCGTAATAACTGTGTATTTCATTTTGAATTTCACGTACTGAAACAATATTTTTTTCTGAAAGATAGGAGTTGACTGCATCGGGTAAACCTCCGACAAGAAGAAATTTTCTAAATAAATCCATCATTTTATTATGCATTGTTTCATCTAATGCTTCTAAATTTTTAAAGTTTTTGCTTAAAACTGAGATTGCAATTTCGTTCATCCCATTAGCATAAAGGAACTCTTCAAAATCCAGAGGAAACATTCTTATTTTACGAATACTTCCCATAGGAATGGAAGTGGTTTGAGAAAGAGTAACTCCTAGTAAGGATCCGCTTGCAATAAAAGTGAAACGATTATCTTGAGACAAAAATTTTAATAAGGTTAGTAGATGAGGATATTCTTGTATTTCATCAAGGAAAACAAGAGTATTAGATTTCTCTTTCATTTTATCTCCAGCAATCATACTTAAATTGAGATAGAAATCATCTACAGTTTTAATTTGTTTAAATAGTCTTTCTCCAAGAGAGTCTTCAATCATATTAACTTCAATATAATTTTCATATAATTGTTTACCTATATGACGAATAATATAGGTTTTACCAACTTGCCTTGCCCCGTCAATCAAAAGGATTTTATTGCTTTCTGATTTCAGATGTGCTTTTATGGTTTTTTGTATTTTTCTATATAGCATAATATACTCCTTTAAAAAAATTGACTTTTCAATAATATTTAAGTATAAAAAATTGACTTTTCAATAATATTTTAGCATATTAAAATTGACTTTTCAATACGATTTTCAATAGTATACAGCTGTTTTTAGATAAATATGTAATAATTGTTGTTTTTACCTTCTAATCATGCAATTTCATCATACAAGTAGGTACGGTGATAATAACGTTAGGAATGGAAGTAGTAAGAGAGAAACAAGAAGT
>JAWXVF010000270.1:0-2207 GCA_044425555.1 Eubacteriales bacterium | reverse complement strand
TTACTACAAATAGAAGAAAGATTCCTTATATTTTGGAGATTATTATAAAATATTTAGAAATAATAATAGAGAATATATGATTCTCAAAAAAAGAACGGAAACTCAAGAAGAGAAAAATATCTTGCAAATTTTTCTAATTTCTGTAAAATAGAAAGTGATGTCTAATATAGTCATCACAACGTACAACATCTAAACAAAATAGGAGAATTCTATGATTAGTGCAAATAATGTAACATTACGAATCGGAAAAAAGGCTTTATTCGAAGAAGTCAATATTAAATTCACCCAAGGAAACTGCTATGGATTAATTGGTGCCAATGGTGCTGGAAAATCTACTTTCCTCAAAATATTATCAGGACAAATCGAAACTACTAATGGTGATATTGTCATTACTCCAGGAGAACGCCTCTCATTCTTAGAACAAGATCACTTTAAATACGACGAATACCAAGTATTAGACGTGGTTGTTATGGGAAATCAACGCTTATACGAAATCATGAAGGAAAAAGATGCTATCTATGCCAAAGAAGATTTTAGCGAAGAAGATGGCATTCGTGCTAGTGAGCTAGAAGGAGAATTCGCGGAGATGGATGGATGGGAAGCAGAATCTAATGCTGCCATGTTATTAAATGGGCTAAGCATTGATACAAGTCTACACTACACTACGATGAATGAATTAAATGGTTCCGAAAAAGTAAAAGTTTTACTTGCTAAAGCATTATTTGGTAATCCTGATATTTTACTACTAGATGAGCCTACCAATCACTTAGATTTAGATGCCATTGCTTGGTTAGAAGAATTTTTAATAAATTTTGATAATACAGTCATTGTGGTATCCCATGACCGTTATTTCTTAAATAAAGTATGTACGCATACTGCTGATATTGATTATGGTAAGATTCAATTATATGCTGGTAACTACGATTTCTGGTATGAATCTAGCCAATTACTGGTAAAACAGATGAAAGATGCCAACAAGAAAAAAGAAGAGAAAATCAAGGAATTACAAGAATTTATCTCTCGCTTTTCTGCTAATGCTTCTAAATCAAAGCAAGCAACTTCTAGAAAGAAAGCCTTAGAAAAAATAGAACTAGATGATATTCGACCTTCTAGCCGAAAATATCCTTACATTGATTTCCGTCCAGAACGAGAAATCGGTAACGAAGTTCTTACTATAGAAGGAATTACTAAGATAATCAATGGAGAAAAAGTCTTAGACAACCTTTCTATGATTATAGGACCAGAGGATAAAATTGCATTTGTAGGTGGAAACGAACTTGCCAAAACTACTTTATTTAAGATTATTACAGGGGAAATCGAACCTGATGAAGGTAGTTTCAAATGGGGAATCACCACATCACAAGCTTATTTTCCAAAAGATAGTACAGAAGAATTCGACAATGACTTAACTATCACCGATTGGTTAACTGGCTACTCTCCTGTCAAAGACGTTACATACGTTCGTGGATTCCTAGGAAGAATGTTATTCCCAGGGGAAGATGGCATTAAAAAAGTAAACATCTTATCTGGTGGCGAAAAGGTACGATGCCTTCTATCAAAAATGATGATTTCCGCTTCTAATGTACTAATTATGGACGAACCTACCAACCATTTAGATATGGAATCCATTACAGCACTTAACAATGGTATGATCAAATTCCAAGGGGCTTTGTTATTCGCCTCCCATGACCATCAAATCGTTCAAACTACAGCGAATCGCATTGTAGAGTTCTTACTAGATGGCACTTGCATTGATAAGATTACCACTTACGATGAATACTTAGAAAGTGATGAAATGGCTAGAAAACGGACTGTTTACCAGTCGGATAAAAAGGAAGAAGCAAACTAATGAAACGAATTGATTTACACGTTCATTCAACTGAATCAGATGGAAGCCTTACTCCTACAAAGCTTGTAGCACTTGCCCTTGAAAAAGGGCTTTTTGCCATGGCTCTAACAGACCATGATACCACCAGTGGATTAGAGGAGGCTAAGTTAGCAGCACAAGGGACTTCCCTAGAAATTGTTAATGGAATTGAATTTTCTACCCAATATGATCAATTAGATATTCACATTCTTGGATTAGATATTCAGTACGATAATCCACATTTCCAAGAAAAGATTAAGGAATTCCAAGAGCAAAGAAGTCGTCGCAACGAACAAATGTGTGCCAAACTAAGAGAACATGGCGTTTCCATTTCGTATGC
>JAWXVF010000269.1:0-2208 GCA_044425555.1 Eubacteriales bacterium | reverse complement strand
TTCCATTCCTAGGTATCGCCCACGTCGTGCTTGGCAAAGTTCCATAATGCTTCCGATAAATTCTGTAGTTACCATAACTTCTGCAGATACAATCGGCTCTTCCATATGTTGTATTTCAGAAGGATCTGGCAAATTAGAAGGATTCGTTAATTCAATCATCTCTCCATTCATCTTAAATACTTTGTAGATAACGCCTGGTGCTGTAGTAACTAAGTCTAAATTATATTCTCTCTCTAATCGTTCTTGTATGATTTCTAAATGTAACAAACCTAAGAACCCACAACGATACCCAAATCCTAACGCTATGGAAGTTTCTGGTTCATAGAATAAGGCTGCATCATTTAATTGTAATTTCTCTAAGGCTTCTCGTAAATCTTGGTACTTCGCTCCATCTGCTGGATATAATCCGCAGTATACCATAGAATTCACTTTCTTATAACCTGGCAATGGCTCTGCACAAGGATTATCCGCTGTAGTTACGGTATCCCCAACAGAGGTATCTGCCACATTCTTAATAGACGCTGTTATATAGCCTACCATTCCTGCGGATAATTCCTCACATGGTACGAATTGTCCTGCACCAAAATAGCCTACTTCTACTACTTCTGCTGTAGCTTTCGTAGCCATCATCTGAATGACTGTTCCATGCTTTACTGTTCCTTCCATAACACGACAGAAGATAATAACTCCTTTATAGGAATCGTATAGGGAGTCAAATATTAATGCTTGCAAAGGGGTGTTTTCATCTCCTTTAGGAGCTGGAATCTTTTCTACTATTTTCTCTAGGACATCTTCGATTCCAATCCCATTTTTCGCAGAGATTAATGGAGCATCTTCTGCTTCTATTCCAATTACTTCTTCTATTTCCTCTATGACACGTGCTGGTTCTGCACTGGGTAAATCAATCTTATTAATCACAGGAAATACATCCAATTCGTGGTCTAACGCTAGATATACATTAGCTAAAGTCTGTGCTTCGATTCCTTGGGCAGCATCTACCACAAGAATAGCCCCGTCACAAGCTGCAAGGCTACGACTTACTTCATAATTAAAATCCACATGTCCCGGTGTATCAATCAGATTAAAAATATATTCTTCTCCATCTTTAGCACGATATACCGTTCGCACTGCTTGTGCCTTAATGGTAATTCCACGTTCTCTCTCTAAATCCATATTATCAAGAACTTGCGATTGCATCTCGCGACTTGTTAAAAGCCCTGTTTTCTCAATAATACGGTCTGCTAGTGTTGACTTTCCGTGGTCTATATGTGCAACTATACAAAAATTTCTAATTTTACGTTTATCAATATGATTGGACATGGAATCCCTCCTAGTTTTTATTACTGGCACCTGTATTCCCTAAGTTATTCCTTAGGAGTCATTCTATTAATAGCATCGAATGATTATATACAATCTATACTATACACCTAATTACTAGATAATACAATATCTTACTTTTCGAAATCATGGAAATCAATTTTCAGTAGAACGAGAAATAAACTTGAATATTTATATATGCTTTTCATCATTAAAACTATATTTTTACTTAAAATCATTTTCTGATAAGACGTATTTTTTCGTGAATATCCATAAAATTGATTTCCACTCCGAAATTATGATATTTTTCAGAATATTTTAAGGATATCTTAAGGAAGTAATTCTCGTTCTTATGCTATACTAATCATAACAATAACTCTAACCAACAAAGGAGGTGCCTATGATTTTTAGTAGTATTACATTTTTGTTTTATTTTTTCCCTATTGTATTAATTCTATATTTTCTAGCAAGGGGCGTTTGGCGAAACGTAATCCTTGTAATGGCAAGTTTATTTTTCTATGCTTGGGGAGAACCAATTTATGTTAGTTTAATGTTATTCTCTACCATTGTGGATTATTCGCTTGGACGATTTCTAGCACATGCACAACAGAATAACCACCCATATTGGGCAAAATTTTATTTAATCTGTTCTGTTACCATTAATCTTTCCTTACTTATCATCTTTAAGTACAGCGATTTATTTTTGCTAACGAGCAATGAACTACTAGGAACTACGTTTACACCTTTACACCTAGCTTTACCAATTGGAATCTCTTTCTATACATTTCAAACTATGTCTTATACCATTGATGTCTATCGGAAGAAAGTTCCTGCACAGAAGAACTTATTAGAATTCGCCACTTATGTCACTTTATTCCCCCAATTAATTGC
>JAWXVF010000268.1:0-2210 GCA_044425555.1 Eubacteriales bacterium | reverse complement strand
AATACCAATCCAGTAGTAGATTCTGTGGAAGCTCTTGCTTATATTCTAGAAAAAGGAAGAACCACAGGAATTCATGTGTATTCTTGCTCTGCTATTACGAAAGGTTTGAAAGGTAAGGAGTTAGCAGATTTAGAAGTGTTAAAAGAGTGGGGGGCAGTTGGAATTACAGATGATGGAATTCCTTTAATGGACGAAACCTTACTATTAGAAGCTATGAGGAATGCAAGAGAATTAGGATTACCTATTAGCCTGCATGAGGAAGATGCTTCGCTTATTACAACCAATGGAATTAATCAAGAAATCGCACAAGGATATTTGGGAACTGATGGATCGCCAAGGGAGGCAGAAAGCAAATTGGTAGGGAGAGATTTGGAATTTGCATTACAAACAGGTGTTATCTTAAATGTTCAACACATTAGCACCAAGGAAGCCGTTGATTATGTGAGAAATGCCAAGAAGAAATGTAATTCTTCTATTCATGCAGAAGCTACGCCTCATCATTTTACATTAACACAAGAAGCAGTTCTAGAACATGGAACCCTTGCTAAGATGAATCCGCCATTGCGAACAGAAGAAGATCGCCTGGCTATTATAAAAGGGCTTCAAGACAATACCATTGACATCATTGCCACAGACCATGCACCACATACGATAGAGGAGAAGGAGTTACCATTTTCTAAGGCACCTAGTGGCATTATAGGGTTAGAAACAGCGTTATCTTTAGGAATTACGCATTTGGTTGATCCAGGTCATTTAACTATGATGCAATTAATTGAGAAAATGTCAGTGAATCCTGCTAACTTGTATGGATTAGAAGCAGGCATACTACAAGAAAAGCACAATGCTGATCTTGTGCTCTTTCGAGAAGAGGATACTTGGACAGTGGAGCATTTTCACTCGAAGTCAAGGAATTCACCATTTTATGGGAATGTATTAAAAGGCGTGATTCAATATACCATATGCAATGGAAAAATTGTATATGAAAAAGAGTAATATATAAACTACCATAAGAATACAATTACAAAAATGATATTGTTATGGAGCGTTTATGGAACTAAGAAAGAAAAATATACATATGGAAGAAACAAGATGTACTGCTTCCACGCAAATAGCATTAGAGGAAGACATTATTGTGTTGGATCATAATCCAGATGTAAGTAAAATTATATACGAAAAAGGTTTGATTAAGTTAGACGAAATCAAAACTTCGAAAGATCAAGTGCAAGTAAAAGGAAAAATAACATTTGCTATTCTCTATCTTGCCTCCAATGAAAGTCGTCAAATCTATACCATGAGTGGAGGGGTTTCTTTTGATGAAACCATATATATGGAAGGTGTGCAAACAGGCGACTTTGTGCAATTGCATAAAGAATTGGAGGGATTAACAATTAATATGATTAATCCTAGAAAGCTTAGTGTACAATCTTTAATTAGTTTTGCAGTTAGTTTAGATGATGTGCGAGATGTGGAAAGTGGAAGTGAACTGATAGTCAATGAGGATGTTGTATGTAAGAATCAGAACATAGAAGTTGCGGAAATTGTAATGCAGAAAAAGGATGTCTTTCGTATGAAAGAAGAAACAGAACTTCCGAAAAATTATGCGAATATTTTAAATGTACTATGGGAAGAAATTACCATGGGGGAAGTAGAATTTAAAGCCTTAGATGAGAAAGTCTTGGTGCAGGGAGAGGCGAAATTATTCTTACTATATGAATGTGAAGGAGAAGAAGTTGTTTTACGCTTTTATGAAACGACAATTCCTTATAATGGAACCATAGATTGTCTAGGATGTCGAGAGCATATGGTATTAGACGTAGATTATCAAGTAGAACACGCAGAACTAGAGATTCGACCAGATTTTGATGGAGAAGAACGAGTTATTACTGTGGATGTGGCACTAGATCTTTTAGTGAAATTATATCAGGAAACGACAGAAGAAATCTTAGAAGATGCATATGGTATTACGAGAGAAGTCGTTCCTGTGAAAGAAAAAGCTATGGTGAAATCACTAGTTGCCAATAATACAGGACGTTGTAAAGTAATAGAGCGTGTGAAAATAAAACAATCGCTTCCAAGAATTATGCAGCTATGCCATAGCAATGGAGAAGTACAATTAGATGATGTGGTACTTACAGAGGAGGGAATAGAACTTTCTGGAATAGTGAAAGCAAAGATTTTATATGTAACGAGTGATGATATGCAACCTTATA
>JAWXVF010000267.1:0-2215 GCA_044425555.1 Eubacteriales bacterium | reverse complement strand
CCTCCTTAAAGCGATCTTGGTTATTCCTACACACTTCCATAATATCTACTATAATTTTATAAACAATTCCACTTACGACAAATCGGTCGTTCCCTTCTTGTGCTATGGCAAACTCTCTTACATTTTCCATCACTCGCTGTAATTCTTCCCTATTTTTCAACAATTTAGGATTCTTTCGATAGCGATAAGGATAAATGACTTTTAATGGTTCTAAGGAAGACCCATTAAATTGTTCATAATCCATTGTTAACAAATTCACATAAGGAAACTCTACGGTTAATACATCGCCATCTTTCGCTGAATAAGCGGTTTCTCCTACTCGGAAGTGTTCGATTTGCATATGGACTTCATCTTTTCCCTTTTGCGGCAAATCCAAGGTAGTGTATATGGTCACACCTTTGGGAAAAATATACGTATTCCCATCTTCACTTTCCTCAGCCTCATTTAAGGAATATACAAACATACGAAATCCCATTCGCTTATCTTTGGTAGATTGCAGTTCCACAATAATCTTATTGGTCGTTTCTAATGGTACGCCCCCATGTGGTATGCCCCCATGAATGGTTGCTGTCAAATCTCCACGAACACTTGATTTATCTACATCCCCTAGGACTGTAAAATGCTCCGTATTCCCAAAATCCACTACAGAATCTAGTGGATAATTGGTACCACAAAGTTCATTAATTATCCCAATAAAACGTTCTGTACTAAGTTCTGTTAAAAACTTCTTAATCGCAGGATCTGGTTGAAACTCATTAGATTTTTCTTGTTGTTCTTGTTTTTGCAAGGGTTCTCCTTTTAGAATCTACTGCTGTTTATGGATTATAGGCTACTTCAAATCCATTTTTACTCTTCATTAATTTTGTATCTGCATCTACTACAGACATTTGATGCGATCATCTAATTTATGGCTAGTAAAATTATTTTCTTTCCCATTGTTTGCACGGAATTTACTCCCATCTACTGATGTGAATCCCCATTCTACTTCTCCTGATAATCGTCTATTGAATTCATGAAATATCTTCTTCATACTCTCTATATTATCTTTTCGAAGGTCTGATATGGTTCGAAAATCCGGCTCTACTCCGCCCATCATCCATTTTACTTCTAGATTTACTTTACAACTATTGGCTAACTTTCTAGAACTTCGAATCCCTTTGCGATTTCCATAAATATAAAGCTTATATAGTCCTCTCGGATCATAAGATGGTCTACCTTCTTTGGCTACTTCTTTTACTTCGTAAACAGATAAATCTAGACTGTTCACAAATGCATCTATTAATCTTGCAATGCTTTCTTTCTCTACAAAATCTTCCCACGAACACATCATCATCTGTGTGCGATCAAATGTTTTTACATATCCCATCTTAATAACCATCGCTTTCCCACAGCCAGGCAACTTTGGCTCGTATATCTACCGCTTCTTGAAAAGAACTAATTGGTATAATTCATAGCTTTTTCACCACACAACTCTTCTGACAAAATGCAATTCCATAACAAGTAATATCTTTATACTTTTTTCCTTCTAATCCTTTTTGGTACCGTTTTTCCTTTATCTGTTTCAACGCTTCTTCTGCCTTTTCTTCTAGCTGTTCCTCCTCTTTCGTCACTTTTATTTCGATGATAAAAGCCTTCCCTCTGCGAGTTGGTGGTAGCAAGATAAGATCTGGTCTCCCCTTTCCAACTTCTATGTTGGAATACAGATAATAATCTTCTATTCCATTATAAGCACCACTTAATAACCCATGATAAAAAGATTCTGAACCATCATAGTAACTAATAGTTCCCATCAGAAATTGGTTGAGTTCATCCTCCATTCCTTCTGCATCTCCCTCAATAGTTGCTTGATAGAATGGTAAAAAACTGTTTGCCTTCACCTTTTGTTCTAAGAACTTTTGAATCCATTGACGGATTTGCATTCGATAAATATACCTTACTTCTGCATTTGGAATCTCCATAGTTACATAGTTGGTATCTATTTCAAATCGTTCCCCCACTTTCGTTAGATACCCTGTAAAATATAAGAAGTTCCATAGATTATCTTTACTATCATTCATTTCTTCATAGGTAATATCCTCATGAATGGCTTTCTCAATACTATCTCCTGCCACGAGAATCTCTAATTCGTTCTTCACCATGAAGTCTGCTTGATTCACCAAATCTTTCACAATGCTATTCCCACTACTATGAGACCAATACGGAACGGGATTAGCTT
>JAWXVF010000266.1:0-2217 GCA_044425555.1 Eubacteriales bacterium | reverse complement strand
AGTTAAAACAAATAATATACTTAAAATCCAGACTACTACAATTATTCAAAAGTAATTTGAAAATCATTCTCTCACTTGAAGACTTATATATCGCTAATATTAATTCCACTGCCCTTTTACCTACATAAGCATCAATATACGATTCTATATCATCTTCTATAGATTGTACAAAATCTCTCAAAGCCGAGGTATGTCCATTACTATATAGGTTTTCTGTTTTTTCTTCAAAACCAGCTGATTTTTGATTATTATTTTCACCATATATCGTAATTACATTCTTCATATATTTTTACCAATATCCATCCCTTAAACCGTTCCTACTTCCCTAAGAGTCTACTTTTCATATGCCAAATATCTATTCGATCAATATTAAATAGATATTTCACTAAATGCTTCTTATTTCTGCTAATTCTATACATTGCTTTAAAATATTTTCTTCTTTCTTTTTTTCGCCCTGATAGATACAAGCGATTACACGCATCTCCGTAGAATAATAATTCTTTTTTCTGTTTTTCTTCTTCTGTTAATTGCTGAATAAATGTATGATACTTCTCGTCTATGAACTTCACCGAAAGCAACCATTCCTCGTATTGATTGGTTTTTCGCTCTTTATCATGCATATTCACTAGATAATTCACTAAATGCTCTTTTACACAGACCACTTTTGTTTTCTGACATAAACGAATCATCACATCATATTCTTGCCAAAATTGTAACTTTTTATCAAATAACTCTTCTTTTAGTAAATTAGCTTCTATCATAAGACTAGAAGTTGTTCCAATAATAGAATAAAAGATCTTTCTAGAACAATCTCCTTCTTGACCAGTGTGATATTGTTCATAGTCACATGCTCCATTATGATAAACAAATCTTCTTAGACAATACGAAATTCTAGCATCCCCAACTTGTTGTAATGAATTTACTTGTTTCTCTAATTTTTCTACTTCCCACGTATCATCATCATCTAATAATGCAATATATTGCCCTTGAGATCGTTTAATCCCTAAATTTCGTGCATAATTACTACCACCTGATTCTGATTTCGGTATTTGTATTAATTGAAATCGCTCATCCATAAGCCCTTCTACTTCTGGTCTAATATCATAATCCGATGCGTCATCTATAATAAAACACTCAAGATTCCTGTACGTTTGATTCTTAACACTTCCTATTGCTTGTTTCAATAATTCCACTCGATTATGTGTGGTAATAATAACGGAAATCAATTCACTCATCTTGTCTCCTCATCAATTCACATACCAACGCATTTGATAGGGTAATACTTCATTTCCATTGGCATAAACCACTAAATAAGTTAAACTTACTAGATACATCCCGCCCACTACTGCAACCACCATTTTCTGTTCCTTCTGCTCCTTTAATTGACTTACTAGATAAGGAATAGCAAAAATTTGTAAAATAGAGAACATATACGTAAGGCGAAATGCAATAAACAGAACACCCGTAACTAGATTCAGTAAAACCGCAATAGACTGTACATAACAATATAATATGGTAAATCGCTCCTTTAGAAGGTTCTTATTCTGAAATAAGATATAACAATATACCAAGAAAATACCTATATTTAACATACACAATACGATTTGCAAATCTCCTTGTGTATAAAAGCTTAACTCCCCTTCAAAATAGACCTGAAACCGAGTATTACTTACTAGGAGTTTAGCAATTGGTTTCATAAAAGGCAACGATACCAATCCAATTCCTAAAATAGTTATGATATATTTGATCTGATATTTTAATAATACAGGTAAGTATATCACAACAAAAAGAATTGCCATATTATGTAGTGTAACCGCTGTTACCAAATATAGTACACTATGCATCATCTTCCCTTTCGCCATATGATAAAAGCAAAACAGTAAAACAATAATTGCCATATATTGTCTCACAATATTTAAAGAATCAAAATAAAACCCTCCTAACAAAAAGAATGCAATAGACAACTCAGAACATACAGAATACTTGTAAATCAAATAATATAAGAACCCATAGATAAACGTAGAAGTCACTACCATAAGCAACTGAAAATTATCACTTATTAATAAACACAACTTCACAATAGCTAAATATCCAATTTCTAGATTATATGGAATCACACCACTTTCTATACTTTTAAAATCTGGAAAATATCGATACATATAATCTGTTCCTACATCAAATCGAAATCCACTCAGCACAATTATAGGAAGCACACTC
>JAWXVF010000265.1:0-2218 GCA_044425555.1 Eubacteriales bacterium | reverse complement strand
AGATACCAATACAGCACAATTTGAATTTATTCGTTTATTAGCGTCTAAGAATCGAAATCTTTGTGTGGTGGGAGATGATGACCAATCTATCTATAAGTTCCGTGGAGCCAATATTCGAAATATTCTTGATTTTGAAAAAGTTTATTCTGATGCTATAGTCATTAAATTAGAACAAAATTATCGTTCCACACAGAATATTTTAGATGCAGCGAATCAAGTGATTGCCAATAATGTGGGAAGAAAAGTGAAAGCACTTTGGACTTCTCAAGGAGAAGGGAAGAAGATTCACTTTAAACAATTTGATACAGCTTATTCGGAAGCAGAATATATTGTAGAGCATATTAGTCAAATACATCAAGAGGAACAAATAGAGTTTCGAGATTTTGCTATTTTATTTCGAACCAACGCACAAGCACGCTTAGTGGAAGAACGTTGCGTAATAAAGGGCATCCCTTATGATATAGTCGGGGGAACTAACTTCTATGCAAGAAAAGAAATTAAGGATATTTTAGCGTATCTAAAAACGATTGATAACGGGAAAGATGATTTGGCAGTAAAACGAATTATCAATATTCCAAAGAGAGGAATGGGACCAACAACCATTGGACGTATACAAGAGTATGCAGATGAACGTAATATTAGTTTTTACGATGCATTGCGAGAAGGTGACCAGATTCTAACCATAGGGAAGAGTTTTTCTAAGATAGAGCCTTTTGTAACCATGATGCAAGCTTATCGAAGTAAGTTGCAATATATTGGAATAGGAGAACTTGTAAAAGAGATTTTAGACAATACAGGATATATTAAGGCGTTAGAAGAACTAGAAGAGGAAGAGGCTAACGCTCGTATTGAGCATATTGATGAATTCATTAGTAAAGTAGTTGCTTATGAAGAAGCTGAAGATGAGCCAACATTAAGTGGATTCTTAGAAGAAGTGGCATTGGTAGCAGACCTTGATAAATTAAAAGAAGATGATAACAAAGTATTATTGATGACATTACATAGTGCGAAAGGATTAGAATTCCCTTATGTGTATCTAGCGGGTTTAGAAGATGGTATTTTTCCGAGCTATATGACCATTACTTCTGATGACCCTACAGAAATAGAAGAAGAACGTCGATTGGCATACGTGGGGATTACAAGGGCGAAAGAATACTTAACCATTACTTGTGCCAAACAACGAATGATTCGAGGGGAAACACAATATAATGCAGTAAGTCGATTTGTAAAAGAAATACCAGAACAGTTACTAGATATGAGAGTTTCAAGTAATAAAAGTAGAGATTATGCAGCTTATGGTGATAATTCTTCTGCAATGAAACATATGAAAGAATCTCCAGTTACTACTTACCAAAGTAAATATCAAGGTAGATTGAATAACGATTACAGTGTAGGTGCAATTCCTAAACGAGAGTTGCGTTCACCAATGGAGAAGTTTAAAGAGTTATCAACTGGGAAAGAATATCATAGTGAGGCATTAGATTATGTAGTTGGTGATGAGGTGAGACATATTAAATTTGGAATAGGGATTGTCAAAATAATAGAAGAAGATGTAAAAGATTTCAAAGTGACTGTGGAATTTAATAGTGGAGATACAAAGGTTATGTTTGCAGCTTATGCCAAATTGGTTAAAGTAAACCAATAAAAATAAAAAAGATTAAAAAAAGATAGTAAAATTTTGTAAATAGTGGTATGCTAAGTGTACCAGTTAAAATAATTAGGAGGAAAGTACAAGTATGAACAGACTAGAAGAGTATGTAAATGTAGCAAAATTAAATGATTTAGTAGGTAAAGGAAAAGAGAAAAAGGAAAATCCTTTTGTCACAGTATTGGCTGTGATTGGTGTTGTTGTTGCAATAGCAGCTATTGCATATGCGGTATATAGGTATTTTGTACCAGGTTGTTTTGAAGATTATGAGGATTTTGATGATGAATTTGAAGAAGATTTAGCAGAAGAAATGCAAGAAGAACAACAAAAAGAGGAAGAAGTTGCAGAAGAAATCATAAGTTAATCTAGCAACAGAATAAGGCAGAATGTTACTAAGAAGCGGAATATTTCGATAGAGATATTCCGTTTTGATTTTTTTATAGAGAGCCCGTATTTTCTTGATAAATGCAACGCAAAAGGTTAGTTGTTATTATATATTGTGTTTTATATAGTTTTGACGCTTGAGATGAAATTGTATTTTGCGTAAATATTACAAGACTAGAGATTTTG
>JAWXVF010000264.1:0-2220 GCA_044425555.1 Eubacteriales bacterium | reverse complement strand
TCCCCTTATGTTTATATATTGAGGTTCAAAATCTTGCTCTACATCTATTCCTAATTTTGATTTAGGTAAATCTCTAATATGACCCATAGATGCCATTACTTTTGTGCTTCCACCTAAAAATTTCTTTATCGTATTTGCTTTTGCAGGTGATTCCACTATTACTAATTTATCTGCCATTTTCCCTCCTACTTTATACTTAAATTATATAGCTATATAATATTTTAGAACATTTATATTATTTTTGCAAGCTTTCCAACTAAATTCTTTTAGCTCTGGTTATTATTTTTTCACCATATTTCTCTTTAATCTTATCCATTACTTCATCGATATGCGATTGTTTTTGATTTTTGACATCATCAAATAATGATAATTGTTCCTGGCTTTTCGCCTCTTCTAAATCATCTACTCTCACTCCTATTAACCTAACCGGAATTCTAATATCATGCAGATCCTTTAATATTTTTTTAGCTAACTCATATATTTCTTTTGTACTACACGTGCTATATTCTAATTTTCTCTGGCGTAGAGTATCAGCAAAATTAAACGACCTTAAATGCACACTTACTGTTTTTGCACTCATTTTACTTTCTCTTAATAAAACAGTCACCGATTCAACTAATGCATACATCCTTTTTTCTAATTCATCTATATCCGTTATATCTTTATCTAAGGTTACTTCCTTACTTATACTTTTATTTTTTTCTCTATTTTCTATAACATCAGAAACATCAATTCCATTTGCATATTCCCATATCATTTTTCCATGTTTTCCAAATAAGCACATAATATCTTCTCGACTTCTATTGGCTAGATCTCCTATAGTTATTATCTGCATATTTAGTAATTTAGGCAGACTTCTTTTCCCTACCATAAATAGTTCTGATACTGGTAAACTCCACATTTTATATGGAATTTCATCCTTATATAAAGTATGTATCTTATTAGGCTTTGTAAAATCTGAAGCCATTTTTGCTAATACTTTGCAATCAGATATTCCAATATTTACAGTAAATCCTAATTCTTTTTTTATCCTTACCTGAATTTCTTTTGTTATATCATCAACACTTCTTCCCATCAAGCAATATGTTATATCAACGAAACATTCATCTATACTGTATTTTTCAACTTTATCTGAATACTCCATAAGAATTTTAATCAATCCTTGTGAATATTTTTCATAGCAGCATTTATCTGTTTCTTTTATAATTAACTGTGGACACTTAGACCTTGCTTCATATATCGTATCTCCAGTTTTTATACCTATTTCTTTTGCTTTAACACTTTTTGCTAACACTACTCCTGATCTACTTTTCTCATCACCGCCGATTACAGATATCTCTTCTCTTATATCTTCTTTACTTCCACTATTTAATAAATCCACAGCCATCCAACTTAAAAAAGCATTATTCACATCTACATGCAATATTATCCTATCTATTTTACTCACCTCACATAACCATAAGTATAGAACCTTTGTTTGCCGTTGTCAAGCAATTTATGTATAAAAAAAAGCATATATATATATGCTTTTTTAGAATCATCTTAGTCTTCAATTTTCATTTGAATTTTTTTCTTAAATATATGTTTTATCTCTTTCAAGTTACCAAATACAATTATTACATCCCCATCTTTTAGTACGATATCACTAGTTACATTTGATATTGTTTCGCCTTTTCTTTTTACTATTAAAACCTGTATACCAAAATTCTTTTTAAATAAGGCTTCTTCAATCGATTTATTTTTCAATTCATCTCTAACATGATTAATCTCAACTTCAGCAATTACTTTGTCATCATAAGCATCATATATCGCAATATAATTATTTTGTTTTCTTTGCTTTCTTGCAACACAACTTACCACTAAACTGTCAATTATTCTCTTTACTATTGTTGTCTTTTGAAATATTATAACTAACAACACATTACAAAGCGTTAGTAAAACTGCCACTTTTAGCTGTTCCATTGTTGTATTCATAAAACTCACAAATATATTCATGAAAATTGATACTACACAAATATTAAATATATATCCAAAAAACATTATTCCTTCAGTTAATTTCCTTCTTCTTCTAGTAAGCAGCATTATCTCACTTTCCTTAGTAGTAAAACCAGTACTTGTTATTAATGATACAACTTGAAACTTTGCTTTTTCTACGCTTATTCCATTTACTCTACAAAGCATCGTAAATATCTCTATAATTATTTGGTATATCAGAATTAA
>JAWXVF010000049.1:0-16472 GCA_044425555.1 Eubacteriales bacterium | reverse complement strand
GCAATATTTAATACAACACACACTTGGTCAAACACTTCACTCACTTGTTTTAACATATTGAGTTCTTCTTCGGTCATTCGATAACTACCTTCAGTGTCTAAGTTATCTTTATCCTCACCTGCTGTACGTCCAATTACAATAATAGCCTTATCTGATATCGCTTTTGCTTCTTCTACTATTTCTTTTGTTAAGAATAATTCTTTTTGGTTCCATGGTTCACAAGCCCATCCACCTCCTCCATTATCAAATGGATTCTCTTGTATATATTCTTTATAAACTTTTACTAATTTTTCATTTACCATCCCTGCATTGTACTCTAGAAAACTTTCTAATAAATTGGTAGAATACAATACATTTACAGCACCACCCGATCCTGTACCCGAACGATAATATTCAATTTGACATCTTCCAAAAATAGAAACTTTCTCTTCTTCTTTGATAGGTAAACAGTTTTGCTCATTTTTTAACAAAACAATTCCCTCTCTTGCTACTACTCTACAGTATTCTGCAAAACCCTCATATGGTACTCCTAACTTACTTTTCATTCTAACACCTCTCTCAGTTGTACTGAATCTCTTTCTATAAATTGTGCTGTTAATACTACTTCTAACCCCATTTCAATCTTTTCTAATGCAATTAACCTCAATACTTCTTCAACACTTCTAATTCCTAGTTCTACAGATGGTACACTTACTGTAGAAAGTTTTGGTTGATAATATTGTGCAGCAGAATCATTATCGAATCCAATGATACTCATATCTTTTGGAACTTCGACTCCATATTTTTTTAAAGCTCCTATACATCCAATAGCCATTTGATCATTCGCACAATAAAAAGCATCTGGAAACTTTTTATGTTCTTCCATTAGTTGACATACTAAATCATGTGCAATCATACCATTATATTCTCCCTTTAAAATTAGCTCTTCTTGTATTTCTAATTCGTATTTTTTCATGGTATCTTCATACGCTTGGTACCGTAATCTATTATCATAAGCATCTGTTCCCTGAATATATCCTATAGACTTATGTCCATTTTCTATTAAGTGCTCCATAATCATACAACTAATACCATAATTATCTATAGTAATACTAGAAACTAAAAAATCTGCATATGTACGATCACACAAGACCATAGGGATATTGGTGTAGGCAAGTCTTTTTATCATATCATTGGTAACAAATTCATCAAATACAATAGCGCCACTTAATCCAAATGCTGTCATAATATTCATTGTTTCTTGTTGATTATTATCTGCAATAATAAAAATTTGTAGAATGTATCCTGCATCACTACATCGCTTTTGTATCGATTGAATAAAAGAAGCATAAAATTCTCCTTGTAAGGATGCTAGAAATACTCCAATTATTTTATTCGTCCCACTTCGTAATAATTTTGCATTTAAGTTGGGTTTATATTTTAATTTCTTAGAAGATGCTAGTACTCGAATCCTTATTTCTTCTGATATGTTCTGTTGTCCATTTAAAACATTAGAAACAGTAGAAATAACTACACCTGCATCTTTTGCCACTTCCTTAATAGTTACCATCTTATCTGCACTACCTTCTTTTTGTATCATATCCCTCCTTTAAAAAATCGTTTTTCTAAGTATACCACAATGCATTTGTTTTGCAATAGAAAAACGTTTTTTTAATCAATAAAATAATTCCTCAATATATTCAAATCCTTTCGGAAGAAAACATCGAGGAATTAACCATTACTATACTTTTATCCTAATAATTACAACGTATATAATTACGCTTTATTGATAGAACCAAAGATTTCCATTTTTTCTTTAACAGTAGCTTTAATCGCTTCAAATCCAGGAGCTAATAACTTACGTGGATCAAATCCTTTTCCTGCTTGATCTTTACCATCTTCAATATACTTGCGTGTTGCATCTGCAAATGATAATTGACATTCTGTATTCACATTGATTTTAGCAACTCCTAAGTCAATTGCCTTTTTGATCATATCAGTAGGAATTCCTGTTCCACCATGTAATACTAGCGGCATATCTCCTGTTAATTTTTGGATTCCTTCTAATGTTTCAAATGATAATCCTGGCCAGTTATCTGGATATTTTCCATGAATGTTACCAATACCTGCTGCCAAGAAATCTACTCCTAAGTCTGCAATTGATTTACATTCTGCTGGATCTGCACATTCACCAGTACCAACTACTCCATCTTCTTCTCCACCAATAGAACCAACCTCAGCTTCAATAGAGCACTTTTCCTTATGTGCCGCCGCAACTAATTCTTTAGTCTTTGCAATATTTTCTTCGATTGGATAGTGTGAACCATCAAACATAACTGAAGAAAATCCTGCTTCAAGACATTTGTAACAATGATCGTATGAACCGTGATCTAAGTGAAGTGCTACTGGTACAGTAATGTTCAATTCTTTCATTAAACCATTTGTCATACCAACTACAGTTGTATAACCACCCATGTATTTACCAGCACCTTCTGATACCCCAAGAATTACTGGTGAATTATTTTCTTGTGCTGTTAATAATACTGCTTTTGTCCATTCTAAATTATTGATGTTGAACTGACCTACTGCATAATGGCCAGCTTTTGCTTTTTTAAGCATTTCCGCTGCTGAAACTAACATTCTTTCTTCCTCCATATTGTGTTATATTATAAGTTATTGTGATTACATGCTACTATTATAACCCAATTACTATAAAAAAGAAATATCTAAATTATATTTTTGTTCCATTTGGAACAATTATTTCTAAAGCTTGCTGACAATTCCGTATAGTTATTTCTTCATAGGTACCACCATATTCCCCATCTAAAGTCCAAGCTACACCCTCTTCTGACTGTACCATTAAATAATCAGTCTTTACATAAAACATATATTTCGTATCAACTTCTCTACGTAAAATGGCAGCTAAGATTGCATTTAATTCCAATGGATTACGTGGATTTTTAACAAATATCACTTCAAATAAACCATCATTTAATCTAACATTTTTGCCAGTTACTTTCTTAAACCCACCCACAGAATGAGAATTGGTAATCATACCAAAAATAAACTCATCTTCACACTTTGTTTCATGTGTTTCTACTTTTAACCTATATGATTCAATTGAAGAAAGCCTTTTCATACCTTCTAATAAATAGGCCGCTTGTCCTAAAACATTTTTCACTTCCTGACTTGTCTCATAAGAAACATCAGCAAATAAACCAAATGCTGCTATATAAACGAATGTATCTTCTTCAAAGGCACCTATGTCACAGGCATATTTCTCACCCTGTACAATTACCTCCGCTGCCTTAGTCATACTCCTAGGAAGATGCATACTTTTCGCAAAATCATTCGTACTACCAGCTGGAATATAACCAATAGGTATACGAAATTTTGCCTGCATCATGCCTGTTACTACTTCGTCTAATGTACCATCTCCACCACTACATACTAACAAATCATATCCAGAAGAACGTTCTCTTGTTAACTCAATCGCTTCTAATGGCTTTTGAGTCGGATAAACAGTAACTTCATAATTCCCTTTTACAAATATGTCAATAATATCTGCTAATTTTCTAGTGATTGTTCCTTTTCCTGAGTAAGGGTTATAGATGAATAATAATTTCTTAGGTACTCTCTCCTCCATAACATTCTCCTCTTATTCCTATCTAATTAATTTACGCCGTTGTTCCTGATAAATAATCTTCAATGGCTTGTACCACCACTTCTTCATCTTGACCATCTGCTTCCACTTCTAAAGTTTCACCAGAATTAAGGGCAAGTGTCATCATTCCCATAATACTTTTCGCATTTACTTTCTTTTCTTCTACCTGAATATAGACTTGACTTTCATATTGACTTGCCACTTGTACTAGCATTGCAACAGAACGTGCCTCTAATCCATTTGCTAATTGAACATTAATCGATTTTTGAATCATAATTCTCCTCATTTCTGTATCACTTACTAACTTCTTTATGATGAAACAGCTCTAATCCAATAGTTCTGCTCTCTCACTTAATCTACGTAATCTATGGTTCACACCTGACTTTCCTACACTAGGTTCTAATAACTTGCCTAACTCTTGCAAAGATATATCAGGGTATTCCATTCGTACTTGTGCCATCTCTTGTAAGTTCTGTGGCAACCGTTCTAACTCTTTATAGTCAATTAATTTTTGTATATCTGCAATCTGTTTGGAGGCTGCCACTACAGTTTTAGAAATATTTGCTGTTTCACAATTCACTCTTCGATTAACTGTATTACGTACTTCTTTCACAATTCGTAAATTTTCTAAATTCATAAGTGAGATATGCGCACCCATTATATTTAAAAGTTCTACTATACTAGCCCCTTCTTTTAAATATACAATCCAATATTTCTTTCTAAGTACACTTTTCGCCTCTATTTCATAATGAGCCATTATTTCTTTTAATTGTTCTGCTTGTCTTTCATTAGTACAGACAAATTCTAAGTGATATCCTTTTTCAGGATCACTTATCGATCCAATTAATAAATATACCATCTTTAAAAATGCTCTTTTACAACAACTATTCTTCAACAAAATAGTGGGGATACATCTTCTATGATGAGTTAATTCTTCAAAGGAAATCTTTGTACCATTTAGTATCTCTTCTAATTCTCTTTGTTTCGTAATACGAAGTATATGTTCTTGTTCGCATTCTATTACTTTTGCTCTAATATTAAATGTTTTTTCGAATAATGTAAAGTACTTTTGAATGCTATTGGATTCATTTCTTATTTCTATTTCATAACTTCCATCACCATTTTGTATAATCTTGCTTTCGTATAATAAAATTACTGCAAGTTCTACTATTAGGCAGTGACGGAGCGAACTATTTGTATGATTTAACTCTTCTTTTACCTCTTTTGAAAATGACATAGCAACTCCACTCTTACCTCTATGTTTCTTTAAAATCACCCAACATAATCACTTCTGGCTCTAATACAATTCCTTGTTGCTCATTTACTACTTTGATTACATATTGCATTAATTCATAAATATCACTTGCACAACCTTGTTGATCATTCATTATAAAACCACAATGTTTAGGCGAAACACATACACCTCCAATTCGATAGCCTGATAAACCTGAATCCTGAATCAATTTGCCTGCATAATGACCCACAGGCCTTTTAAAAGTACTACCCGCACTTGGAAACGATAATGGTTGACTCTCTCTCCTACGATTTACAAAATCTCTCATACTATTTCGAATCTCTTCTCTATCTCCTTCTACGAGTTCCATTACGACCTCTAATAAGACTATACGTCGTTTCTTTAATACACTAGTTCGATAGCCAAATTCTAGTTCTTCTTTTGACAATGTCGCCATATGTCCTTCCTGGTCAATTACGGTTGTGCTCTTAACTACATCCTTCATCTCTCCACCATATGCACCAGCATTCATGTAGACTGCTCCACCTATTGTTCCTGGTATTCCTGCTGCAAATTCAAAACCTTTAAGCGAATAATCTGCTGCCATATTAGCTACTGTAGATAATCTCGTACCTGCCGATACAGATATACGAGTACCATTTATTGAAATAGAACCTTCATCTGGTTGTAATTGTATCATAGCACCAGAATAGCCCATATCACTGACTAAGAGATTACTTCCATTTCCTAAAATAAAATAAGAAATCTTATATTCATTTAATAAAAATAAAATATCTACAACTTTACTTATTTCTTTTATACGAATCAAATATTGAACACACCCACCCACTCGAAATGTGGTATGTTCCTTCATGTTTGCATTAATTATGATTGCTTCTTGTGGAATGATTTGTATTAACTTTTCATAAAATTGTTGATTCACTCTTATCATTCCTTCCTACATTTTTGTATTTTATGCTTTCTTTCGTTAATTTATACCATTTCTATAATAACAACCTAGCTGCACCATAGATACCTGCATCATTTCCTAATGTTGCCAGCACAAATTTCTTGTCACGTATAGCAAAAAAAGCATTTTTATTATAATATTTTTGAATATATTCTAATAAGACATCACCTGCACGAGAAACCCCACCACCAATTACAAATACTTCTGTATCAATTACTGCTGCAATATTAGACAATGCGGTACCTAAGTAGCATCCAAATTCTTCTGCTATTTCAATAGCAAGTGCATCACCAGATTTCACTGCATCAAATACTGTTTTTGCTGATACATTTGTGTCTCTTAACATACTTGGTTCTTGGGAGTCTTTTAATTTACGATTCGCTAAACGAACTACTCCTGTAGCTGATGCATATTGTTCTAAGCATCCATGTAAACCACATCCACATACATCTTCTTCTTTATCATTTACATGAAGATGGCCGATTTCACCACCACTACCTGTTACACCTGTGACAATATTCCCATTAATAATGACACCTCCACCTACTCCAGTGCCTAAAGTTACCATTACAAGGTTTGAGTAGCCTTCTCCCCCACCTTTCCACATTTCCCCAAATGCTGCTACATTGGCATCATTTGCTGCCTTTACTCTCATTTTTGTTAAATTTGCTAAGGCTTCTTCTAAATTAAATTTTGTATTCCATCCTAAATTAGCTGTTTTATTTAAAAATCCGTCATCCGTAATTGGTCCTGGTGCACCTATACCAATTCCTTCAATTTCATTTAGATCCAATTTTTTTTCTTGAATCTTCTCTTGTATAGACTTTGTTATATCTGGTAGAATAGCTTCCCCATTGTTTTCCACTCTAGTTGGTATTTCCCATTTCTCAAGTAATTCTCCTACCGTATCAAATAAACCTAATTTTACAGACGTTCCTCCCACATCTACTCCAAAACAATATTTCTTCATTCTATTCTTCCTCTCTTTTTTGTGCCAATGAATTTTGTACTCTTGTATATAGTTCTTGTGCTGCGTTATAACCCATCTTCTTCTGGCGATGATTAACAGCTGCTGATTCACATATAATTGCTAGATTACGTCCTGGTCGTATAGGTATACTATGGCATACCACTTTATTTCCTAAGTACTCTGTATATTCTTCTTCTAATCCCAATCGATCGTATTCTTTTTCTTTATCCCAATCTTCTAAGCGAATTACAAGATCTATTCCCTGTGTATCTTTTACACTAGATACACCAAATAAAGTCTTAACATCCACAATACCAATACCACGTAATTCAATAAAATGCTTCGTAATATCTGGTGCATCACCAATTAACGTGTCATCACTTACCTTTCGAATCTGTACTACATCATCCGTTACCAGTCGATGTCCTCTCTTAATTAATTCCAAAGCCGCTTCACTTTTTCCAATTCCACTTTCCCCTGTAATCAATACACCTTCTCCATATACATCTACTAATACCCCATGAACAGAAATACATGGTGCCAATTTAACATTTAGCCAACGAATAATTTCAGCCATAAAAGCTGATGTTGGTTTAGAGGCCGTTAATACTACTACATTATGTTCAATTGCAATTTTAATAAACATTGGATCTGGTTGTAGGTCTCTACAAAACACGATACATGGTGTATCATGGGACAATAATTCTGTAAAAATAGATTCTTTTTGATTTTCAGACATTCCTTCCATATAAGTATATTCTACAAATCCAATAATCTGAATTCTAGACGCTTCATAATGTTCAAAATAACCTGATAATTGAAGTGCTGGTCGATTAATATCTGGTTGTGTAATTTTGGTGTCACTAATATCTAACTCTGGGGTTAAATTTGTTAAATTCATTTTCTCAATAATTAAATCTAGATTTACGCTTTGCATAATGTTCCTCCATTCTTGTTAACTGTTCTACAGCTAATCAAGTGCATTCATATCAGTATCTTTAAATGACTTCATTTTAACATAGAATAAGACTTGAAACAAGATAAAGTCAAGAACACTTACTTTTATTTTCATACTATTTTTACTCTAGGATTTCTGATGAAAATATTTATATATGTTTTCAGCGATGTGTACTGGTATTTCTTTCACCTTTTCAAGGTCTTCTGTAGTTGCTTTTTGAATCTCTTCAATTGAATCAAAATACTTCATCAACGCTTTTCTTCTAGTAGGTCCAACTCCTTCAATTTCATCCAATACAGAATGTACTTGTTTTTTACTACGCAAAGAACGATGGTATTCAATAGCAAATCGGTGGGCCTCATCTTGTACTCTAGTAATCAATCGAAACCCTTCAGAATGTTTGTCTATATCAATTTCCTTTTGCTTGTAATAAATACCTCTTGTATTATGGCAATCATCTTTTACCATTCCACATACAGGAATCGTAAGATTTAATTCTTTTAAAACTGCTATTGCAATATTTACTTGCCCTTTTCCTCCATCCATCAAAATCAAATCTGGGAATTTCGTAAAGCTTCCATATTGTTTCTCAATTTTTTTATTTCTTAATTCCTCTACTTCTTCTATACCGTGTTTTAGTCTTCGTGTTAGTACTTCTCTCATACAAGCATAATCATCTGGTCCTGCTACTGTTTTAATTTTAAATTTTCTATAATCACTTCTCTTCGGTTTTCCTTTTTCAAATACTACCATAGAACCTACGTTTTCAAAGCCATTTATGTTCGAAATATCAAATGCTTCCATTCGTTGAATTTTCTCTAAATTTAGTAACTTAGTAATTTCTTTTACCGCACCTATGGTTCGTCCTTCTTCTCTTTTCATTCGTTCTTTATCTTGATTTAAAATTAATTTTGCATTCGTAATTGCTAATTCTACTAATTTTTCTTTACTTCCTTTTCGTGGAACTCGTATCCACACTTTTTGACCTTTTTTCTGTGTCAACCATTCCTCAATCACTTCTTGCTCTAAAATAGTATATTGTAACATAATTTCTTTTGGAATAAAAGGTGTCCCACCATAAAATTGTTTTACAAAACTTCCTACTATTTCTTGATCGTTCGTTTCCGTAATATGTTCCATATAATAATGTTCTCTACCAATTAATTTTCCATTACGAATAAAAAACACTTGAATAACTGCACTATCATTTTCTCTTGCTAATGCAACAATATCTTTGTCGTCTAATCCAGCATTTGTAATTTTTTGCTTTTGAGCAACTGATTTAACACTAGTTAATAAATCTCTATAATTTGCAGCATCTTCAAAAGCTAACAAATTTGAAGCATTATTCATCTTTTCTTCCAAAATATGGATTACACTACTATAATTCCCTCCTAGAAACGAAAGTGCTTCCTTGACTTTTTCTTGATATATTTCTTCTTCCACGTATCCTTGGCATGGTCCTGTGCATTGTTTTAAATCATAATTTAAACAAGTTCTACCTTTACCAATATCTTTTGGTAAATTCCTATTACAAGTTCGTATTTGAAATAATTTGTTCATAAGTGTTATCGTATCTTTTACTGCAAATGCACTCGTATAAGGACCATAATATTTACTCTTATCTTTCTTCATCTCCCTTGAAAACAATACTCTTGGATATGCTTCTGCTACCGTTACTTTAATATAAGGGTATGTTTTATCATCTTTTAGCATAGTGTTATACTTTGGGCTATACTCTTTAATCATATTATTCTCTAAAACTAATGCCTCTAATTCTGAATCTGTTACTACATATTCAAATCGTACAATTTGACTTACCATTTTCTCTATTTTAGGAGACTTAACAGTACTTTCTCGAAAATATGATCGCACTCTATTTTTTAAATTAATAGCTTTTCCAACATAAATGATTACATCTTTTTCATCATGCATTAAATAGACTCCTGATTTTTCAGGCAGTTTCTTTAATTCATTCTTTAATTCAAACATTTTACTTCTCCTACGTAAAAGGCAGCTATTACTTATTCAAGTAGCTGCCTTTTATTGATGCTTTATTTACTCATCTTTATACAAGCGATCTTTCAGTAATCTTGTAATCTCATCTTCACTATTTTCTATACTCTGATTCGATATTTCTAATGTGACTGCTTTTTTCTCCTCTTCTGTATAGACGATCTTTTCTTCTAAAGTTTTAGAAATGTCTATTTCACTACTCTCGTCTTCATTATTGATAATCGTAGAGCTTTCTTTTTCATCCTCTTTTGGTTCTTCTATTCCCTTCGCTACACGAAAAATCTTCATGAATTCTTTACCAGTAATCGTTTCTTTTTCAATCAAGTAATCTGCAAGTTCATCCATTAACTCACGATTTTCTCTTAACAATTCAAGTGCTTTCTCATAACTCTTCTTTAAAATAATAGCAATTTCATCATCTACTTGAGCGGCAGTCTTATCACTACAATTTAAAGTAGCACTTCCATCTAAATATTTATTCTGTACAGTAGCAAGTCCCATTAAACCAAACCTTTCACTCATACCATACTGAGTTACCATGGACTTTGCAATATTAGTAGCCTTTTCAATATCATTAGACGCACCAGTTGTGACTGTATCAAACACAATTTCTTCTGCCGCTCGACCTGCAACAAGTCCTACTAACATATCGTCTAATTCTGCTTTCGTATTTAGAAACTTTTCTTCCTCAGGAACTTGCATCACATAGCCCAATGCACCCATCGTTCTTGGCACGATAGTAATCTTTTGCACCGGTTCTGAGTTTTTCTGTAAAGCACTAATTAACGCATGACCTACCTCATGGTACGAAACAATCTTTCTCTCTTCTGCACTCATAATACGATCTTTTTTCTCTTTACCCACTAATACTACTTCTACAGCATCAAACAAATCTTTTTGACATACAGCTGCACGACCTTCTTTTACTGCATTAATAGCTCCCTCATTAATCATATTTGCTAAGTCTGAACCTACCGCTCCACTAGTTGCTAATGCAATAGCATCATAATCAACTGTTTCATCCATTGATACACCCTTTGCGTGCACCTTAAGTATTTCTTTTCTGCCTTTTAAATCAGGTTTATCAACAATAATGCGACGGTCAAATCGCCCTGGGCGTAGTAATGCCTTGTCTAAAATCTCTGGACGATTAGTAGCTGCTAGAATTAAAATACCTTTTGATGTATCAAAACCATCCATTTCTGATAATAATTGATTTAATGTCTGTTCTCTTTCTTCATTTCCACCACCATATTTCGAATCTCTACTTCTTCCAATGGCATCTATTTCATCTATAAAGATAATGCATGGTGCTTGCTTCGTAGCTTCCTTAAATAAATCTCGTACTCTAGAAGCACCTACCCCTACATACATTTCAATAAAATCTGATCCTACTAATGAAAAAAATGGTACATTTGCTTCACCAGCTACAGCCTTAGCCAATAATGTCTTCCCCGTACCTGGTGGTCCTACTAAAAGTGCACCTTTAGGTAACTTAGCTCCAATTTTTGCATATTTGGCAGGATTGTGCAAAAAATCTACTACTTCTTGTAAAGACTCTTTTGCTTCATCTTCTCCAGCTACATCTTTAAAAGCAATTCCTGTTTCTTTCTGTACATATACTTTTGCATTACTTTTCCCAACGCCCATAGGTCCACCACCTTTAGACATTTTGCGAAATGCAAAACTTAATAATCCCCATACTAACAGCATTGGTAAAATATAAGTTAATATAATTGACATTAATAATCCTGAATTATCTGGAATACTTCCACTTAACTTTACATCTTTTTCTAATAAATACTCTGTTAAATTAGGATCATCTACTATTCCTGTATAATACTGGTATGGTAATTCTGTTTCTTGCATAAAAGAATTGCTCTCACTTTGCTCTGACAATTCTGATTCCATAACCTTAATATTAATCTGAGAACTTTCTATTTCAACACTTTCCACTTCCCCTGCTTCCACCATAGAGCGAAATTCTGAATAAGATATCTCTTTAATACTAGCTCGTGTTAAGCTATTCATAAACATACTAATTGACAACAAGGTCATTAACGATGCTATTAACATAATCATTAAGTTAGGTTTTTTAGGTTGTTGTCCATTTGAACCGTTGTTTTGATTCCCTCCATCTTTTTTATTGTGGTTTGAATTATTTTCCATTTTATATAACCTTTCTAGGCTAGGTATTCCCTAAATTATTTTCTTCTTTATTATAATGATTCTTTCACTACAATTCAATACTATATTTTTGAACTATTTGTGTCCACATCTACATCTTAAATACTTCTTCTTTCTACTTCCCTTCTATATAATTATCTCTCATTAATGTAATTTCTTTTTCATAACCTACTAAATCATTCGGTGTTTCTAAATAAAATGGAATATTTCTCAACAAAGGATGGTTAACCACTTGAATTAAAGCTTCCTTTCCTATATATCCCTCACCAATTACTTCATGCCGATCTTTATGTGCCCCTAACGGATTCTTACTATCATTTAAATGAATTGCTTTTAACCGTTCTAAACCGATAATCTCATCAAAAGATTGTAATACTTCATCTAACTTAGTTACAATATCATAACCACCATCCCACACATGACAAGTATCCAGACATACACCTAATTTATCCTGTAATTCCACTTGGTCTATAATGGTACGAATCTCTTCAAAATTCCTTCCAATTTCACTACCTTTACCTGACATTGTTTCTAATAATACAGTGGTAGTTTGTTCTTGTATTAATACTTGGTTCAAAAGATAAGATATATACTCAATACCAATTTCTACTCCTTGTTTTACATGACTACCTGGATGAAAGTTGTAATAATTATATGGTGTATACTCCATCCTCAGTAAATCATCTGCCATTGTATTTTTTGCAAAGAGTCGCAATCCTTCATCAGCAGAGCAAGGATTTAATGTATAAGGAGCGTGAGCAAGAATTTTCTCTATTCCATTTTCCTTACAAAATAATAAAAAATTTTCTACATCTTTCTCATCAATTGCTTTGGCTTTACCACCTCTAGGATTTCTTGTGAAAAACTGAAAGGTATTGGCATTAATTGATTTTGCTTCTCTTCCCATTGCTAAATACCCTTTTGATGATGATAAATGACAACCAATTGTTAACATAGTACTACTACCTCCTTTAATTTCCAATTCATTATATCATACTTTCAATATAACTTCTATGCTATTTCGATTGAAATAATTTTATGGAATTATAGTTCCGTTAAAGGCTTTATCTCATATCCCATCTCTTTCCATTTTGTAATTAATTCTTCTAAAATTTCTGCATTCGTTTCTGATGTACTATGTAACAGTACAATAGCACCTGGATGTATTCTTCCAAGTAGTTTATCGAAAGCTTCTTCTTTTGTAGGCTGATTATCTTCATACCAATCTACATATGCCAAACTCCAAAAGATAGTTTCATATCCTAATTCTTCAGCATATTCTAATGTTTCCATGCTATACTTCCCTTGTGGTGCTCGATAAAATCTATATAATTCTTCGCCTGTTATATCCTTATATAAAATTTCAAGAGATACCAACTCTTCCGTAAATTCCTCTTTATTTAATAAAGTCATATCTGGATGACTATATGAATGATTTGCTACTATATGTCCTTCTTCTATCATTCGTTTTACTAAATCAGGTTCACTTTCTAAATAATGACCAACCAAAAAAAAGGTTGCCATTACATTATGCTTACTTAAAGCGTCTAAAATTTTGTCTGTATTACCATTTTCAAATCCTGCATCAAACGTTAGAAAAATTTCTTTATCCATGGTATCTTTATAATAAAATGCATTATATTTCTCTAATTCAGTAGCACTTGTGTTCCCCGTTGGTACCTCTCCACTTTCTCCAAATCCCAATCCCCAATTTAAAGTTTCCATAATCCCAGATGAAATTACTTCCATTTTCTGTACTGTTAGTGCTAAACCAGATCCCACATAATACATTCCTATTAAAAAACTCCCTATTAAAATCCATTTTGTAATAAAGTTCATATTTCACATACCTTTCTAATTGCCAAGCAATAGGATTACTATTTTTATAAATATTATATACCAAAAGAAAGGATAGTATGTTTTATACACGTAAAAAAAAGTAATAAGCTTATGCCTATTACTTTCTCATATAATTATCTCTTAAAATTTAAATTGGTGTATTAAATCATCTATATTAGTTATTTGAGCTGCTAACTCTTCACTAACGGCTGTAGTCTCTTGAGCAGCTGATGTATTCAAGTGAACTACCTTAGCGATTTGTTCTATGGCTTCTGTTATTTGTTCTATTAATTCATCTTGCTGATGAGAATTGTTATTTAAAGTTTTCGTTACTTCTGCAAACTCTTGCATAGAAATAATAACTTCATTAAATGCTTTTAAAGTGATTTCCGTATAGCGATTTCCTTTTTCTACTTCTTCTAAAGATTTCATGATTAACTCTTTAGTATTTACTGCTGATCTCGCACTATCTTCTGCTAACGTGCCAATCTGTTGTGCTACTATTGAGAATCCACGACCAGATTCACCAGCTCTAGCAGCTTCAATAGAAGCATTTAAGGATAATAAATTAGTCTGTGAAGCAATACCTTCAATATCAACAATGATCGATTCTATCTCATTAGAGGTAATAGAAATTGCTTCCATAGCTTTTACCAAATCAGCTACTGCTTGTTTCCCGTTTTCTGTTCCTTCTACTGCTGCACCAATTTTATCAGCTGCACCTTGTGTTTCTTCTGCGTTATGTGCAGATATTTCATGAACATTAGCAATGGATGCTGCTAACTCTTCTAATGCTGCATCTTGCTCAATAGCACCTTCTGACATATCAACAGCATTCTCAGCTAGTTGCACAGATCCCTCTTGAACGTCAGACATTGCATCTCCTATTTGATGTAATGTACCACCTAATTTCATTTTAATATCATTTAGAGATAATAATATAGTAGCAAAATCTCCAATATAAACTTCTTTCTTCTGGGAATTAATGGTAAAGTCTCCTTCTGCCATTCTTTCCAATAAATACTGAATATCACCAATAATATTATTTAATTCGTGGGTAATCTCTTTAGTAGAATCACCCAATATTTTAATCTCATCCTTTGTGTCAAAAACTGGTACCGCTGAAGATAAATCTCCTTGTACAAGAAGACCTATTCTTTCACAACACTCCTTAATTGGTTCTCCTATCCCATTCCCAAATCGAACTGCTAGCTTATTAGAAATCAAGCTAAACACAATAATCACTACTATTAATACAATAATACAGGTAGTCATTGGTCCTAAGAATTCAATCAGTGGAGCAGTAATTGCAATAGTCCATCCTGACGTATTGGCAATTGGAGCGTATGCTATGAACTGGACGACTCCATCGTATAAATATGTATTAAATCCTATTTGCCCCTGAATCATCTCCGCTTCTATTTTAGCAATAGTTGCTAAAGATGAATCTGTAGTTGCTAAATTCATATTATTATTAAAACTACTAACCATATTAGGTTCTGTATGTGCTACAGCAGTACCAAATCCATTTAAAATGTATGCTGAATCTCCATCACAAATCTCAATAGCATGAACAATATCACTTAATGTTTCATGATCTACAACCACCATTACTACACCTACTATTTCTCCACTATCCTCTCCATCTTTAAATATAGGTGAGGATATTACAATTAGCATCTGTCCCCCCATTGCCATTGGCGATGTAATATAAGTCTCTCCTGCCATAGCGTTTATAAAAAAGTCGTAATGATTATAATCTACATAATCATATAATCCAATACCATCTCTACCAATTATGCTTGCACCATAATAACCATATGATTCTACTCTTCTATCCACTACTGCTCTCTTTTCATCTATAGAGTAACTATCATTAGAGAGCATCTCATTTCTTCCTAATTCATGAACTATATTCTTTATAGCTGTTATCTCCCATTCTGCACGATCTGCAGTTATAATAGCTGTTTCTATTAAACTTAATTTTAATAAAGAAACTGTAGTATAACCAACTAATATGACAGCAATAATTCCTAGGGTCAATAAGGAAATCTTTACTAAAGTAGAGATTACCACACGAATCTTCATACTTAACGTTTCTAACTCATTAAAGTTAAACACCGATGCTTTTACTTGTTTTTCTCGTTCATTTGTTTTCATATATATTACACCTCCGTAATTTAAGTCATTTATCCAAATTTTTACTTAATATGATTTATTCTACCACATTTCGCCCTCAAGGTCAAAAAATACTTACTATTTTTGCTAATTTTTTCATTTGTAGGGATATTTACATACTTTATAAAAAAACAACTTAGTAAAACTAAGTTGTTTTCAAAGAGGCGTCTACCAGATTTGAACTGGTGCTCAGGGAGTTGCAGTCCCATGCCTTACCACTTGGCTAAGACGCCTTAATACCTATATATTACCTATGACCCCTACGGGAATCGAACCCGTGTTACCGCCGTGAAAGGGCGATGTCTTAACCGCTTGACCAAGGGGCCTTATTATCTCTTAAATTGAAATAAACTAAGCAATAGAGTAACTCCCCGAGTAGGGTTCGAACCTACGACCCTTCGGTTAACAGCCGAATGCTCTACCACTGAGCTATCGAGGATTATCTGGTATCTCTTTCCTTTTGTCTTCTTATCTAGT
>JAWXVF010000263.1:0-2233 GCA_044425555.1 Eubacteriales bacterium | reverse complement strand
CGTAAACAACATCTGTTCTAGCTGATATTTCACCACTCATTTGATAAAGCTTGTCACTATTTTCAATAGCAATAAATGCTGCCAACTCATTCGCCAATTCTTGTTTATCAGATAACCCATTAATCACTATGGCATTGGTAACAGACATACCTTGTGCTTGAATATTGTTATTAATGTCTGGTAATATGGTTACTTCGTACTCATATGTAAAACTTCCATTTCTCTGAGCTGCTTCCATAGAGTGCACAATATCGGTTCCCGCAATCATAAATACAAGCTTACCTTCTATGAACTTCGTCACTAGTGCATCATAAGTGGTTTTCTCTGGGTCAATATAGAAGAATTGTTGCATAAGCTGATACATTTGTAAACTAGTAATTGCCTCTTGATTGTATATTTCAATCTGTGTAATATCGTCCCCATTTACACCACCAATATTCATGGAATTCCCTACAAAGAAGTAATTATAAAATACATCTGACACATCCCATTCAAAAAACGCTTCTACATGTGTTGGTGCATCATACACATTTGCTAACATTAAAATATCAGAAAAAGTACTAGGCACTATTTCTTCTGCTCTTTTTAAAACAGCACTCTCATCCGGTGCTTCAAGCATCAATTCCGCATAAGGATCTTCCTCTAACCTTCTCTCATAATCTTCTAGGTTAATCAATTGCCCTGCAATATCAACCATATATGTTTTATTATATACGAAAACACTCGTTTCAAAAGAGAGGGGATATCCCACTATTTTATCATGGTACGTAACTGCATATAATGCTGATTGTGGATATGTTTGCGTGGTTACTAATCCTTCTGCATCAAGAATCTCTGTTGCAATCCCCGCTAGGTACGCTTTTTCTAGCATATCATTACTAGCAATATACAAATCAGGATAATCAACTTGTGTAATAGAAGCATCATAAATTCGTTCTAAATACTCTAATCCACTAATTAGTGTAGGAATCACACGAACGTTTGTTTCTTCATAAAAGGATAATGCCACACTTGCCACATAATCTGACAAGTTTTCATCTACATACCAAATACGCAAAGTATCTGTTGGTGCACTTCCCATCCCCTCTTGGTCTTCTAATTCTTCTATCAGAACCAATTTATAAAAAGCTCCCATTACACAACATAAAAATATCACTCCTATTACAATTATACCTATTTTCCTCTTATCCATCTGATTATTCCTACCTAACTATCCAACTCATTAATGGCTCTTATCATATTAACACGCTCAACAATATCAAAATTTTATCCTATTTCATCTGTGTTTTCAATCGAAAATAATGAATTTTAATACCATATTTCTCCGATTTTTCCAAAAGTTCCCTTTTCATTGTATCTCCTAATTGCTTTTGCATCCTATTGATCTCATAAACACTTCTATTCTTAAATTGTGCTTTTACCATTTCTACAATTACCTTCTCTAATTTCTTTTGTGCTCCCAAACAATAAGTAAAACCAATGGGATCCACTACACTATATGTCACATAAGGTTTTAGGATAAATTCGGTTCTATCGCCCGCTTTTATTAAGTACTCCTTCACTTCTATTTCAATTTTCTCTTTCGAAATCTTATTAACAATTCGATCCATCAAAATAATTATGATATGAACTCCTGGTTCTAAAGTAGCATGATAACTCCCAAATCGCTCTACCACATACCACATATTCTCTGGCACAACTCGTATACCACTAATAATTATTATCACTATCACAAGTCCCATGATTACATATTCCATTTTGACCCCTTACTATTCTCAAATCTTTCCTACTACTTGAACTCCCTATTTCGCATATGTATTATAGCATACTTCTACTAAAAAACATATTAAGAATCTGTGAATCATTCTTCCTTTAAAACTTATTACTATACATGTGTAAAGTATTTTGATATAATAAATCATGTTTCAAATTACTATTCACAGAATATAGCTATGATATAGTAACTGCTTACATACAAAAACTTACTATAAAAGAATGAGGTGTTTCATATGAATCAAATAAACAAGAAAAAAATAGTCGTTTCATTAGGCCATGATGCATTAGGTCATACCACTGGTGCACAATGGGATGCTGTTAAAATCACTTCCAATGCATTAGCAGATCTTGCAGAACATCATTATCAACTAACCATTACTCATAGCAATGGACCACAAGTAAGTATGATTCATAAAGCTATGACCGAATTAAGACGTATCTATCTAGATTATACACC
>JAWXVF010000262.1:716-2237 GCA_044425555.1 Eubacteriales bacterium | reverse complement strand
AATATTCATTTCGCTTATATTCTTCTTGTAATGCTACTAAAAATTCTTCATAATCTCTTGTACCTCTATTCGCTTTTACCTTACTCCATTTTATGAGATTCCCAGATTTTTTATAATCATCAAGAGCTTTGCTCACAATCTGCTCAAACTCCATAAACCAATCATACTTATCTTGCTGGGTGGCTACAAAATCAACATACTCTGATTCTTTCAATTGTAATCTCTTTGCTGAGAGATAGGCTAAATAATGTACTTTTTGATTGGTCAATTGAAATGCATCCCAGAAACAAATAGTCGCTTTTTGAAACTCAAACAATCCTGCATATGCTACTCCCAAATTGTGTATTACTTGTGATTTCAACAGTAAATTTTCGTCCTCAATTTGATACATAATATTTCGATAAATCTCAATCGCTTTTCGCTTTCGTCCTTTTTCTAGAAAATAATCAGCTCGTCCTTTTTCTGCTACTATGCTATCTACATCTAATTGTCCACGAATAATACGAAGTAATTCCATAATTTCATTAGCTGAACTATATGATGATTCTTCTAGAATAATACGCACAAATTGTTCTACGGCATCTCTCTTATTTATATGTTTTTGCAACTCCCTTGCCAGATCTACCAAATTACATTCTGTAGCAATCCAATTCACCAGTCGGGCATCTGCAAAGGAACTCTCAATCAAGCATGCATTCTCAGTTATATAATAACAGATCTCCTCAATTGACCAAAACGTAACCTCAGACCCCTCATAATAATATGGAACAGTTGCATAAGTTCCCGCACATACAATTAAATTACACTGCATTGATTCATTATTGCTACTAAAATATTTGTTTTTATAAAAACTATTAATCATTCTATACATCCCTATTCTAATACTAATTCTTGATTCCATGATAAGTTAGAAGATGGATAGATATTTCCAAAACCTAAGTCATCTACTTGAATTTCTAGCACATTCTCAGAAAGCATTTTCAATCTTACCTTGATCCGTGTTGCTCGTGGAGGACGACTAGGAATTCCCACTAACTTCATAGGTACAATTCGCTGTTCCTTTACTCGATATAAATCTATCATAAAATGTAAATCATGCTCCTCATTCATAATAAAATCTATATCACAACTGGCATCATACCAAAAACACCCAGCCTCTAATAATTTTTTCATACTCACAATACCATTTTCCATTGCTTGAATAGAAATATCTGATTTTAATCTATCATTTCCAAGAAAAATATATTGCTCACCACTACGATTTCCCTTAACAATATTCTTAGCAAAGTAACAATTCCCCTTACTCACTAAATTGTTTCCTATAAACACCTTTCGATACTGAACTCTCCTATTGGTTTGTATTTCCGAAAGAACTTCATAAGGTTTTTCCAAATACGCCAAGGTACTTTTATACCATTCACCTATAAAAAAATCTCCCACTAAAAATACAGAAGATATTTCATATTCTTCTAATATCTCTTTCATTATTTTTAATAGCTCTTGATCCAAATTCACCATGTT
>JAWXVF010000262.1:0-706 GCA_044425555.1 Eubacteriales bacterium | reverse complement strand
ACCTACAATAGGTGAAACGCTTTGATTTAACTCTAAATGTAAAATTTTAAGAAATTTTTCTGTTCCATCAACGAACAACGCTTGATTGGTATACATATTACGACTTTCAACAATATAGTGAAAAAACGATTCTTCTTTCGATTGATACATAGTAATATGTTTTCTAATTGGTAACTCTGCAACAACCTGGTCTAACAATTGAATAGCTCTTTCATCTAATTCATCTACCGTAATAACTAATAATTGAATTTGCTCAATGGATACTATATCATTCAATAATTTTAGACTTTCTTTTACGAATTGTGTTAATAAATCTTTCGCATCATAAACAGCATTATCCACATTAATCACATCCCCTGATAAAGCTTTTTGCCAGATATTATTTACAATAATAACATCCTCATTCCCTTCTCTCTGTTTTGCTTTTTCACCGAAATACCACTGATTCCTACCAATTTTTTTACATAATTGAGTAGGAATATTTCCTTTTATCCCATATAATGTAATCACTTCTTCCTCGGTTAGGTAAGAGTAACTAATTTGTGATGTATCATTACCCAAGTCGTATCCTACTACAATCTTTGATTGTATTCTCATATGATTTATTTTCTCCTAGTTCTCACAGAAGCTTAAATAACCTCTTTGATAAATACTCTTTTTTCAAGTAATCATCCACTTCCTTTTCCATTAATTCCGTTTCTTGTGC
>JAWXVF010000048.1:0-16784 GCA_044425555.1 Eubacteriales bacterium | reverse complement strand
ATCCAAATACCCCCCCCCCTCATTTTTCCTTTATTTTGTGCATTTTTTATTTATTTCCCATTATTATCGCTTGTATTTTGTGCGTATAGTTCATATATTTTATCAACACCACATAATGTTATTATATTTTTATACAAATTGTTTATATTTCTAATGAGTCAATCAGAAATATAATCCGTTCTATTTTATCCCTTCCATACCATTACCAATATTTACATTTGCAAACATTCTAAATATATGGTATATTCCTCTACACTACAACTTTAAGGAGCGTTTAAAATTATGTTAAAGAAAAAAAAATCACTCACACAAGAAACACCAACCAACGAAGAAATACTAGAACACAATGACAAACTAGATAAACGTGCTGCAATTATTGCCGTAATACTTATTGGTGTCATCTATATTATCTATCAAGTAATACGCTTTCACTTATTCTAATCCACTTCCTCTCTACTCCTTATATTATTGCGATCTTTCTGGTTTCATCGTACACACTTCATCTAATGCAAAAGAATATAGCAATATTTCTTTCACAACCTTCCCCGTTAATTGTGCAAGAGATTTAGCGTAATACTTCACTTGAATCTCATAACGTTCTCTTAACTGTTCAATATTTCTAATCAAATCAGTTTTATAATCCACAATCACCAACTCCCCTTCTTCTTCAAAATATGCATCTACTATTCCTTGTAATAGAATGCTCTCATTCTTAGAAAAATGTGCTTCCACCTCATTAGCTGGTAAAGAAATAACAAATGGCTGTTCCTTATACAGCACTCCATCTGCCTCCGAACGAATCATTCTTACACCTAGGGACGACTTTAAAAAACGCTCCACTTTTTTCACATCTAACATTTTATAATACGCTTCACTTAAATATCCTTGCTCTACCAATCTAGAAAGCTCTTCTTCTACCACAATTCCCTCTTTAAAACATAGTACTTCCATTACCTTATGATAAGCATTCCCACGTTCCATACCGCTAACGTTCTTCTCTTGCATAAAAATTGGTAAATACGGACTTGCTTCTTCTTCTTGAAACAATTCTTTCACCTCTTCTATTTCTTCTAGCATTCGTTTTTTCTTAATCTCTGTTACAGTAGTCTTACTATAAATGGTACTTAATTCTTCTAATGGATATTCATACGTGAAATTACGCTCTATTATGTCCTCCATCCTCTTATCAGAATCAACTAATTCCATTCGTTCTCTAAATCCCATCTTAGTAATTGTTTTCTTAATTGTACGAACCAACTCTTGTTGTTCTATGTCTGTATCTTGGTACATCTTTAAAATAACATTCGTTTCATATTCTATACAATTTCCTTTAGACGATCTTATATCTTCCGTTATTTTATCCATTTCAGGATGTCTTGCCAAGCCCAATAGAATCAAATCCAAAAAACTTTTCGCCTTTCTAATTTGTCCAAAAGTATAATTTGACGTACTTGTCAATCTATGTTTTTCCACTGTTTTTACTAGTTTTTCTTTATCACCTATCACACCTGTCAGAATCAACTTTTCCTTAGCTCTTGTTAAGGCAACGTACAAGATTCGAATTTCTTCTCCCATATTTTCTAATTCCATTTTTTGAATCATAACCTCTTTTTGCAAGGTTCTATTTTTCGTTCTTGCAATGGGATTGAGATCATTCATACCAATTCCATAATCCATATCAATAACCACATCTTTACGGACATCCATTTTATTAAATTGTTTGCCAAGTCCAGCCACAATACAAATAGGGAATTCTAAACCCTTACTTTTATGAATACTCATAATACGAACTACATTAGCTTTTTCATCTAATAGATTTGCTTCCCCAAAATTCACTTGGTACTTTTCTAGCTGTTCTATATAACGCACAAAATGAAATAAACCATGATAAGAAGTCTGTTCAAATTGAACCGCTTTCTCTAAGAGCATATCTAAATTCCCTTTTCTCTGCTCCCCTAAAGGCATGGTAGAAAGATATAATTGAAGATTTTTTTCTTGCATTAATGCTTGTATCAATTCATTTATGGGTGTATAAGTCGTCATTTGACGGAATTTGTCAATAAATGCAAGTATTTTTTCTATTTTTGCAATTAATATTTCATTTTTTCCTTGTTTTTCATACCATTTAAGTAGGGAATAGATGTACTCTTTTTTCTTTCCACCTTGTGCTTTCCACTCACTTTTTACTATCGCCAATTCTTCTTCTGCAACCCCCATTACCCCTGATAAGAGAACAGCTGTTATAGAAATATCTTGCAACGGATTGTCAAATACTCGCAAGAAATGTAATACAAGTTGTACTTCATATACCAAGAAGTACCCTGTTTTCGATACAATATGAGTAGGAATCCCTTCTCGCTCTAGCTCTTCTTTAAAAGGTGCATCCCACCTTGCGTTACTTCGTACCAAAATCACAATATCACCGTATTCCGCAAGTCGTAATTCCCCCGTCTTTTGGTCAGTAATATAAAACGTTTCTACTAACTCCTGTATTCGCTTTCCAATCATTCTCGCTTCTAGCTCTTTTTTATCCTCTTTGCTATCTCCTTGCTCCATTAGTAACAATTCCGCATCTTGCTCTTGGTTCTCTACACATGGGTAAACAGCACCTTGATACAATGCTGCATCTTGGTCGTAAGCAATGCCACCTATCTGTGGAATCATAATCTGTTCAAACAGATAATTCACCACAGACAATACTTCTTGTCTGCTTCTAAAGTTTTGACTTAAATTAATCTTTTGCATATTAGAATCTTCTATTGTATATCCATAATACTTCTCCATAAATAATTCTGGTCTGGCCAATCGAAACTTATAGATACTTTGCTTTACATCGCCTACCATAAATTGATTATAAGATCCACTACTTTCTTTGGAAACACTCTTTAATAAATATTCTTGTACCAGATTGCTATCTTGGTATTCATCTATGAGTATTTCTGTAAAATATCTTTGGTAAATCTTCGCTGTATCTGTAGGATGAAATTCCCCATCTTCCTTTTGTTCCAATAAAATAGCAAGAGCATAATGCTCCATGTCACTAAAATCCAGTACCCCTTTTTCTCTTTTTTTACATTGATAAGCCAAATAAAAATCAAGTGTTACTTCAATTAGCACTTTCACTACCAATGCTGATTTTTCCTGTATTTTCAGTTGGTTGACAGTAGTGTCATAATAAAATAACGACTGTATTTTCTTTAAATCATCTTTCACTTGATTTCTTATTTCTTTTACAAGTTCTCTCTTTTTCACAGATATAGAATCATCTTTTTTAGATGGCAATCTACCAAACTTTATTCCATGAATCACCTCATAGATTTCTTCTATATTTACCATGCCTATCGCTCTTTCTAACATGGCTACATCTTCTTCTAACACTCCCTTATACATATAAGGTCCATCCGAATCATCACATACTCTCATCCCTTGTTGTAATTGAATCGTACAATCTCTTATTACCATTTGTGTATAAGATAACATAAATTGTATCCATCCAAGTTGACTTGCTTGTTCGATGGTTACATTTTCATAAGCCGTCTTACACTCTTGCAACCACTTCTTTGGAAACGGATAGCTCCTAGAGGTTTCATGCAATTGTAGAATCAACTCTTCTAATCCTTTTTCATTCCCATTTGCACTAAAAGTTTCTACAAAGTAATAAAATGTTTCTTCTTTCTTCTGAAAATGTGATTCTAACACTTCTTCTAGCGTTTCTAGTTTCATTAATTTACATTCCCCTTCATCTCCTACTCGCATGGTAGGATCTAATTCTATATCATGGAAATGATTCTTAATTAAATGTAAACAAAAACTACTAATTGTCGTAATCTGTGCGTGATAAATTAAGGTCGCCTGTTTTTGCATATGTTCACAAAAAGGATCTTGTGCCAATTTCTTTTGAATCCCTTCACTAATACGCTCTCTCATTTCATCTGCCGCCGCACTAGTAAAAGTAACGATTAATAAGCGATCAATATCCGTTTTAGAATCTCCTTCACTAATTAATTGTATAATGCGTTCTACTAATACTGCCGTTTTACCTGAACCTGCTGCAGCCGCCACAAGAATATTACGATTTCTTAACTCAATTACTTTTTGTTGGTCTTTGGTGTATTGGAATCCCATTCTCTTTTTTCAATCCTTTCTAAAACGTCCTCTGCTTCATCTAATCCTAATCGACGCATACCATATCCTTCTATCTTCCCATCATACTTACAGACCGCTCCATACTTGCAATACGTACACGAAGATCTATCTCCCATTTCGTAAGGGTTCACTTCTATATCTCCCGATACAATGGATTGTCCAATTCGACTAATCCGATGAGTTACATATTCAGAAATTAATTTCATATGTTCTTTGCTCATGACACTAGATGAACTTTTAAAACTGCCATCTTTATTAAATGCTACAGGAACCACGTCCGACTTTGCTACCTTGGAACCATCTAGCTTCTCAATCACCTCTAAATCTGCATTAACTAGCCCTTTCATCTGTAACTTTTCTCGTATACTTTCTGCTATTTTTTCTTCTGAATAGTTCTCTCCTTTTAAGTCAATTAGGGGATCATTTACATGATAATACAAAATAGCTGCTGGCTCCACCTCTTTCTTAGGGTATTGTTCTTGTATATAACTAGTTGCAGCATTCATATATACCACTAATTGTAATTGCAATCCATGATAAAGTGCTACTACATCGAAGGTATGTTGACTCGATTTATAATCAATTACTTTGACATAGACTTGCTTTTCTTCTTCGCACAAATCTACTCGGTCTATTTTTCCACGTAATTTCATTTTCTCTGCCTCCCCTAAGGAAATATCAATTTCTTGATAATCAGATATTCGTTCAAACGATAACTCCAATTCCTTGGGTACAAAACTTCCTTTGCTTAATTGATATTGCAACGTTTGAATAGTACGATTCAAGATCCGTTTAATCCTTGTTAATGCATACTCATTCCTAGCACTATTAGCAAATAATCGTTTTTCATAGTCGTTACTATAGTCTTCTATAGCTTGTTCTAATAATTCTTTCCCCATGTCCTCTGTAAAATCAAACCATGTAGATCCACTTTTCTCTAATTGTTGACCAAATTCTTCTAACACTCCATGAAATACATTTCCAATATCCACTTTTTCTAAAGATAATTCTTCCCGCTCCATTAATCCTAATCCATACTTTAGAAAATAGCTATAAGCACATGAAGCATACTGCTCTAAACGGCTCACGCTACTTTGCAACATGGTTCCATACAACATTTGTGCAACCGATTTACTTAATCGTCTGTCTTTATATTCATAAAATGCAGCATCTACTAATAATTCCACCTGTTCTCTCGTATCATCTTCTTGGTTACACCATGTATACAAGGCTTTTAATTCCCCTTCTTGTCTTATCCCGATTCCTTCACCACCATGCAACACATATTCTCTTAACAATTTCCCTAGATAATCAATTCCTCTTTCTTTGGTCACCACATAATCTTGCATACATTCTTGTATACACTCTTGTTTCATTTCTTGTACCACAAGCTTAGGAAATAGCTTACAGATTGTACCAATTAAGTAGGCAGGACGAACAGATTTCCCTTCAGAATCAACCCCACTATAAGTTACGTATAATGTTTGTGTAGGCTTTGTTAAGTTCATATAGATATATAACTTTTGTTGATACATTTGTTGCCTAGGCGTGGGGGCCATTTCAACATTGGCTCCTTGCAACAGTTCACGCTCTAGATCTGATATAATCCCACCACTACTAGTAGCTTTTGGAATAATCCCATCATTTACTCCAATGAAGAATAATGTTTTCATTTCTTTTAACCTAGTTCGTTCAATATCACCAATAATGATCATATCACGATTTTGAGGAATTACACCTATTTGAATCTCTTCAAATCCCGCATACAATATCTGTGCATACTCCTTTAAAGATAATTCTTCTTCTGCCATCAATGCCATAAACTGATCTAGCAAATCCATAAAATAACGATAAATTTGTGCATACTCTTTTTCTCTGTCAAAATCACCATTTTCATTGAATAACTTTTGATACGCATTTAATTTTTGTTCTAATTCCGTTTGTACTACAAAATCATATAAGACCATAGTATGCTCTCTTACAGACTTTTTCTCCATAGAAAACACACGCAGTTTATCTACAATATCTTCTCTAATCTCATTTAAGCGATCTAGTAATATTCTTTCTTCTTCCTCAGCTTCTTCTCCCACAGACCACGTTTGTTCCCATTGAAATTTCCTTTTCAACCCATGTTTTATTACATAATTTTCCAATAAATCAATTTCTTCTAATTCATAATCTACCATCCCACTTTTGAGATAATGAAACATACCTTCATATCCATAACCTTTTAACACTACTTCTAATGCACTCTTCACATATTCAATACACGGATTCAATTGTATTCCTTTTGTCACATCTAAAAAGTAGGGTATTTTATATTTTCCAAACTCTCTTCTTATATAAGGTACGTACAATAATGGATTCCCCGAAACAATAGCAATCTCATGATATGCATATCCTTGTTCACGAACTAAACGAGTAATCGCACCACACACACAATGCACTTCCTCTTCTAAACTTTTGCATTTCTGTATGACAATATTCTCAACAGCATCTTCATAACATACATTCCCATATCGAAATAATTCTCTTTCTAAAAAGGCTAACTCTTTATTCTCTTTATAACGAACGACAGTCTCTTCTCCTAAGATTACATCTCTTTCTCGGTTATGTGTAAGACCTGTTATCTCTTTCTCTATAGCCATTAATGAAGTAATTGCTTTATGACTTAAGTAAAATAAATGTTGTTCACTAGAAGCTCCATAAATTCCCTCTTTCACATCCATTGTAATGGTTACAATCAACTCTCTTGTATGCTTTAATAATTCTGCAATGACTAAATTTTGCAACGGCGTAAATCCTGTAAATCCATCAAACACTACAACAGCATCCTGTATCAAGTTCGAGCGTATCAAACCATTTCGTAAAGTTATATAGACTTCTTCCGAAGTAGTATACTGCTCTTCTAATACGTTTTTCATCTCTCTATAAATACATTGTAAATCTTCTAATTTGCCTACTAACAAATCATTTCCACTGGCATGGGCAATTAATCCCTCTAATTCCTCTTGCGTAATACCGTATTGCATAAATTCACTGATACAAGACTTAATCTCATGTATATATCCAATTTTATCTAAATTCTTCTGCATCACTTTAAGAGAGTCTTTCTTCTCTTGGGTAATGCGACGAATCATAAGATTTTTACCAGTATCATCTAATAACACCTTTTCTGTCATTCCTATTTCTTCAAAAACACGATGAGCTAGTCGACTAAAACTTAAGACATCTATATTCAGTATTCCACCTCTTGGGTGCAATGCACAAATATCCTTTTGTGTTTGCATAGTAAATTGATCTGGAACAATCATCAGATAATTTCTATTTGGCTCCTTCATTGATCGTTCCACAACTTCTTCATATAACATTCGACTCTTCCCCGAACCTGATGGACCTAAATAAAATCGTAAACTCATTTTTTCTCCTTCATAACAAAAATAAGATTATTGAGAATCTCTATAATCTTATTTCACGTAGTTTTTATTCTTATGTAATTCTCAGTCTATTTACTCTGCACCATCTTCCGACAATTCAATAACTGTTTGCCCTTGATCTTGTTCTGTTTCTTGTGCTGTATCTACATTTGCATTTGCTTCTTCGCCTGTATCTTCAGCTGACTCTGAGGCGCTACTTTCTCCTCCCGTATGAGAAGATTGTCGTCTCTGTCGATCTACTACGTACCTTTGGATATACTCACTTTCCATTTTCAATCGACAACCATATACGATACTTTCTCCGTCTTTAATCTCTTCTTTTCGTACTATACCAGCATTCAATTTAAACCGAACTTCATCACCTTCGTCACGAAAAGCAACTGTTACACTACTCCCTCTTCTTAATTCAACAGATGGATCGCATACGAAAGAAAATCCTGTGGCACTTACATCTTTCACAAAGACATTGATTTCTTCTGAATTATTACCAATTTGCAGCATACCTTCTGCTCCTATAAATAAGCGAAAGCTAGAACGTCGATTCACTTTCTTACCTGGCTGATCTGATAGAATCGCGTGGTACACTTTTCCCCCACCACTTTTCATAGTAGCGATGGCAACTTGTTTCCATAAATATGGCTTCGCCTCTTCTCCTACAATAGCTACTACTTCAAAGGAAAAGTCTTGACCTTTAAAAATAACTAATTTCTCACCATTAAACATAGGCTCAACCACTAAAACCTTCTTCGGGTCTTCCATTGCACTAACTGCTACCGAAGAAAATGCCATTCTTCGATTTCCCGCCTTAATGGTTACCTCAATAATAGATCCGCTTGGAACCTCATTAATGTTCATATTAACATATCCCCTTACACTTAATGCTATCTCTCTAATCCTATTACTATTATAGTAACAAACTACCCTGACGAAATCAAGATATTTTTGCACATTCTTATAAAATTATGGCATTTTTTAATCCGATAATCTATTTTCTGTTCCTTCTGGTAGAATCAGTGCCAATACAATTCCCGTCATAGCCGCAAGTGCTAATCCTGATATAGAAACGGTATCTGATAACGGAATACTATCACAACCAATGCCTAATACAAAAATGATAGCTGCTACCATTAAATTCCTACTATCTCCAAAATTCAGTCTAGCGTTTACGAGAATCCGAACACCTACAGAAGCAATCATTCCATACAATACAATACCAACAGCACCTGTCACCGGCGTAGGAATACTAGAAATCAATCCGCCAAACTTGCCAAAAACCCCTAAGATAATAGAAAAAATGGCCGCAATACGAATTACACTCGTATCATATACTTTGGTTACTGCTAACACTCCAGTATTTTCTCCATAAGTAGTATTCGCAGGACCTCCAACCAGTCCAGCAAATGCTGTGGCAATTCCATCTCCTAGAATAGTTCTGTGTACTCCTGGGTCTACCATAAAATTCTTCCCAACTACTGCACCATTCGTAGTAATATCTCCCACGTGTTCAATTACCGTAACAATAGCAATCGGTGCAATGGCTAATATGGCACTACTTTCAAATCTAGGAACTACCATTAGTTGTGCCAAAATATCTCCATCCATAAAAGAGAAAAAACTAGCTTGTTGCACCGTAGTAAAATCACAAAATCCCAAAGCAAAACTCACTGCATACCCTACTAAAATAGCAAATAAAATAGGCATTAGATTAAACAATCCCTTTGCAAAAATAGATATACTAATGATTGTAGCCAATACACATATGGTAACCACCACCGCCCTTCCATCGACTACCGCCATCCCATCTATTGTCGTAAAAAAAGCACTGTTAACAGCAACTGGGCTTAATCGTAATCCGATAACAATAATAATAGGACCAGTTACAATTGGTGGTAATAGTTGATTCACCTTCTCATAACCAAATACTCGAATAAGCAATGAAAATAGCATATAGATAACACCCGCTATCATCAAGGCACCTTTCACAGCTGCCAATTTTTCTAAATATTCTACATCTCCAATTCTAGATTCCCCTATAATAGACATAATACCACCCATAAATGCGAAACTAGAACCTAGAAATACTGGCACTTTCTTCTTCGTAATCCAGTGAAACAGTAACGTTCCTACCCCTGCACTGAACAACGTAATGGATGTATTCAATCCAGTCAGTGCTGGAACCAATACAGTAGCACCAAACATAGCTAACGTATGTTGCACCCCTAAAATTATTTTTTGTCTTGTTGTTCTTTCCTCCATTAATAAACCCCTCCTTTTTTAATAGTTATTAATTACCCATTAATTCCTTCTCCTTTTGCTCCCTCTCCATCTTCTGTATGGTCTTACGGAATTGAATCGTAAATAGCGTAACCGTTGTACAAACTGCAATAAAATCAGATACTGGTTCTGCTAAAAACACCGCAAATACTTTATCCTCAAAGAAAAGAGGCAAGATATATATGGAAGGAATCAACAGAATAATTTTACGCAATACTGCTAAGAATAAGGAAGTTTTCACATTTCCCAAAGCAATTAAAGATTGTTGACAAACAATCTGACCACTATAAATACAATATACTCCCATATAAATTCGTATCGCCCAAGCAGTATACTCTATCAGCTCTAAGTCATCTGTAAATAACTTTACAAAAAACTCTGGATATACCATATTCAATGTCCAATATAAGGTGGTAATCGTGGTAACTACAATAGCTGTCAAGCGTACAATGTGTTTCATACGGTGTATATGACCAGCCCCATAATTAAACCCTAGTATAGGTTGCATTCCCTGTGTAATTCCACTCAAAGGAAGTGATGCAACTTGCATCGCACTTACAATAATAGTCATAGCACCTACTGCTAGATCGTCTCCATATTTTAACAAAGATGTATTAAAAGCAATGGATAATAAGCTTTCTGTTGTCTGCATAATAAACGGAGAGACTCCTAATCCTAAAATAGAAAGTATCACAGTACTTTTTAATGGTAAGTTCTTCTTCTGAATCCGAATCAACGTTTTCTTCCCTGTCAAAAATAAAAGAACCCATACAGCCGATACACATTGTGCTATAATGGTAGCAAGTGCAGCCCCTTTTACTCCAAAATCCAACACAAATATAAAGATTGGATCTAAGATAATATTAATAATCGCTCCCACCATAACAGTAATCATACTGACTTTAGTAAAACCTTGTGCCGTTATAAAAGGATTTAATCCAAGTACAATCTGTACAAATATAGTCCCCATTGTATAGACTTGTACATAAGCTAATGCATAAGGAAGTGTCTCGTTACTGGCACCAAATAACCACAACATTTCTTCCGCATAACAATAAAATAAAATAGTTAATGTTACCGAAAATAACAGAATTAAAGTTACACAATTTCCAAGAGTTTCTTCCGCAGATACTTTTTGATTTTTTCCAAGTAAAATAGATGCTCTAGGTGCTCCCCCTAATCCAACTAATGCAGCAAATGCCGAAATCAACATTAATACAGGGGAAGTAATTCCAATCCCTGTTAGAGCAGTAGCGCCAACTCCTGGTATACGTCCAATATAAATACGATCCACTATACTATACAATAGATTAATCAACTGAGCAAACACGGCTGGTATCGCTAATTGAAATAACAATTTACCAATAGGTTCCGTCCCTAAATATTGCTCTTTCTTCTCCATATTTCTCTCCTATAATCCCAATACATGAGTAGCAATTGTAAAATACAGACTTAAGGACACAGCATCTACAATCGTCGTAATAAAGGGACTCGCCATAACCGCAGGGTCAAATCCAAGTTTCTTAGCACACAAAGGAAGCGTGCATCCCACTAATTTTGCAACGGTAATGGTACAAAATAAAGTAGAACAAATCACCATTGCCACTTCCACTGCCAATCCATCCAACCAAATAATCTTACAGAAATTACCAATTCCTAATACAAGTCCACATAGAAATGCTACTCTTGATTCTTTCCAAATAATACGAATCCAATCTTTATAGCGAATCTCATTTAAAGATAGTCCACGAATAATGGTTACACTAGCTTGTCCTCCCGCATTCCCTCCACTATCCATTAACATAGGAATAAAAGCTGTTAATACTGTACACGCATCTAATGCAGATTCATAGGACGCAATAATACGACCTGTAAATGTAGCAGATACCATCAATAATAATAACCATGGAATCCTCTTTTTAAAAGTTTCTATTACTCCCGTTTTCATATACGGTTTATCAGATGGCAAAATAGCCGCCATTTTCTCCATATCTTCTGTGGCTTCTTCTTGCATAATATCCACCACATCATCGACTGTAATAATTCCTACTAAACGTCTCTCATTGTCTACCACGGGCATAGCCGTTAAATCATACTTCTGAAATTGATGAGCCACTTCCTCTTGATCCATCAACGTATATAGAGCAATCACGTGTTCCTTCATAATCTCAGCTATTGTCGTCTCTGGTTCACTTAATAACAATTGTCTTAGTGTAACCGTTCCAATTAACATTCTCTTATGATCTAACACATAACTAATATCTATGGTTTCTGATTCTACCCCCACCTTACGAATTCGTGTAATAGCTTGCTCTACTGTAAGATGCTCTTTTAATTCTAGGAATTCTACAGTCATAATACTACCTGCTGAATCTTCTGGATAACGTAATAGATGATTAATATCGCGCCTCACTTCTGGGCTCGTATTCGCTAATAAACGTTTTACAATATTTGCAGGCATTTCTTCTAATAAATCCGTTGCATCATCAGCCATCAAATTATCTATGATATTAGAAGCTTCACTATCAGAAAGCGACGTAATAATCATCTGTTCACAATCAATTGGTAGATAAGAAAATACATCTGCCGCTACTCCCTTAGGGAGAATTCGAAATATTTTGACCATCTCTGCTTCTTCTAATTCTTCCAAAAAAAGAGCAATATCTGCGTCATTATACGCCAATAACTCTTGGCGCAGACGTGTATATTGCTTTGTTTGGATTAGGTCATTTAACTCATACAAACCCTTCATTCTATCCATTTATAATCTCCTATCTAGTCTATGAAGATTTTATATCTTACTCCTTACTCTACTATACTAAATCCTTCTTTTCTTGTCAACTTTGTAATGCTACTCACCTGGATAAACCACACCCCACTCTTTGCGCAATTGATCCATTAACTCCATCACAAAGATACTTTCTGCATGTGGCATTTCCTCACATTCTACTTTTCCTGCTTGAATAGCTTTCATACAAGCAGTAACTTGATATTCAAATCCTGTTAATTGTTCTGGTATATCAATAATCTCTGCCACTTTATAATCTGGTGTATAACGAGTGATTAGCTCACAGTTGTTAATATTTTCTATTTCTAAATAGCCTTTATCTCCAAAGATCATTCCTCTTCGATCGGAACACGCTAGAAAATTACTATGTAACATAGCTACTTTTCCATCTTGATACTCTAACGTAATACTATTTTGATAATCTACCCCTAATTCTGATATCACTGCACTACTTGTTACCTTCTTAATATCATTACCAAATACCATGCTAGCGAAATTAATCGGATACACTCCTAAGTCAAGTAACGCACCACCTGCTAATTCAGGTTTTTGCATTCGCTCTACATTAGAAATCTGGTAACATAAATTAGCTGTCAAAGAAGTTACTTTCCCAATAGCTCCACTTGCAATCACTTCGTCAATCATTTTACGAGAAGGCAAATATCTCGTCCAAATAGCTTCCGCTAATAAACAATTCTTCTCTCTTGCAAGCGTTACCACTTCCTTTGCTTGCTTGGCATTTACCATAAAAGCCTTTTCGCACAATACGTGCTTCCCATGTTGCAAACACAACTTAGTTGTTTCATAATGGTGAGAATGAGGTACTGCAATGTATACCAATTCTACTTCTGGGTCTTGCACCATTTCTTCATACGATCCGTATGCTTTTACAAATCCAAACTCCTTAGCAAATTCCTCGGCTCTTGCTAAATCTCTCGCTGCAATTGCATAGCTTTCCACCTCAGCCATTGCATTCCATGTCTCTGCCATTTTGCGAGCAATACCACCCGCACCTAAAATTGCCATTTTCATTCTATTTCCCTCACTTTCTTCTTAATCATGTAATCTTTGTCTAGTACTAGTAATTCACTCTTTCTGTATACAATGCTTCTTCTATCCTTCCATACGACAAGGAAACACTCTCTTGCTCTAATCCTCCTACTAATAGCCCTTGATATTCTCCTAATTCATTAAATACTCCAGAACCAGACATACCAGGTTCTACTACACAATAATGGTGAATCATAAAAGAATTAAACTCAGGAAAAAATTTATTAGGGTCAAGTACACTTCCTACTAATGATTCCTCTCGTTCTCGTCCATTTAAAGTAGCAACCACAATATAATGGCTATATGTTAGTAAATCCTCTTTAGGGAACCGAACTGCTGTATATCCATTCCAATCTTCTTCTACACCTTGTATACATACAAAACCAAAATCATATTGCTCTGATAAATAGACTACTTCCCCCACCATAGTGTATCCGTCGTAAAAAGAGATCTCCACATGAGTATCATTCGCTAATAAGTGTTTTACAGACACTACGTATAATGTACTCTCCTCTATTAATAAGATACTTCCCTCTCCTCTATAACCTCCACAACGTATGGTTACACAAGTATCTAACACTTCCTCATATTGTTCCATAAGAAGTTGTTCACTCTTAAAAGTATAAGGAGTGATTTCTTCTTGACCTGAAAATTCCTCTACCTCTATTGCTACCTCTATCTCCCTATCTATTTCAATCTCTGCTTTTAATTCTTCCTCTAACTTCATTCCTTCTTCTATAACTATGGGGAATCCCTCTTCTATACCCAACTCATCTAAAGATGAACTCCCCTTTGCACATCCTAGTAACATTACCACCATTACAACAATCCATAACAAGCTCCCTACTTTCTTGTTTCCTTTATCCACAAACAACCAATACTCCCTATCTACATCTTCCCATTATGATGTATAATGATATTCCTACACTTATTCTTATTCATTATACGATAAGCAAATCGATAAGCCGGATTATGTCTTGGATGATCATCTATCTCGAGCTATTGTTACCAATAGCTTCTAGCGACCCACCTAAAAGTACGACGAGCAACCGTATCACTTTTTGTTCGGTCTTGCTTCGAATGGGGTTTACATATGCCCTCTTTGTTACCAAAGAGGCGGTAGTCTCTTACACTACCCTTCCACCCTTACCAGAAAACTGGCGGTATATTTCTGTTGCACTAGCCTTGGAGTTACCTCCACCGGACGTTATCCGGCATTCTGCTCTATGAAGTCCGGACTTTCCTCATCAACAACACTATGTATAGTTGATGCGATCATCTAACTTACTTATCGGATACCTTTATTTTATATGATATCTAAGAAAAAGTATAGTATTATTTTGATTTTTTTCATCTAATACTTCAGAAGCTCAACCGATTCTTCTACACCCTATAGTGATATTTGCCTTCCTTTATTTCCATCTTAACGCAATCGCTTCCTGAACCGGAGAAACAAAGCTTATTCCCCGTCTCCTTTACTTTACGTTTCTTCTGTACTGAATTCTAATGGCTATTCTTAACATACTCTTTTCTTAACTTGTTTACTTCTACTAAAGGTAACTCTATTTTTTTTGCAATAATTTCATCTTCTAACACATCTAATAAATTTTTGGCAGATTCTATCTTTGCTTTATATTCTCCTCGTTCTATCCCTTGCTCTATCCCTTTCGCTATCCCTTTCGCTTCTGCTGTAGCTAACGCACTATTTTTATCTTTTAAGGCTTTTTCTCTCGCATTAAATTCATCTCTCATTTTCGGATCTCGGCTAAGTAATGCTAACTTTTGCTTCGCTTTTGATAGCTCTTTGATTTCTCCCACTTTACTCTCCACCACATGACTATTCGGATTCTTTAAAAATTCTAAAAATAATTGCAATACATCTTCTTCATCGCAATGTGTCATTTTAGGTAATTCTATATAATGCAATTCTTGTAAATCCGTTAGTTCTTCCTCTGTCCTTATATTTTTAAAGCGATATACATTATGAAAATCTTCATTTGGAATAAAATTAGAATGATAATTCATAATGATAATAGAAACCACTCGATTTAATTTCTCATAGTTCTCTCCACTTTCTATTTGTTCTGTAAATATTTGGTTTAGATAATAAATGGAACGTTTTAGCATATCATGTTCATCTTTTCTTTGGATTTCAATATGGATTATCTCCCCCTTACCAGTTTTCGCTCTTACATCTAACACGGAATATTTATCTTCTATACTTGCTTTTGGGATTTCACCGTTTTTTATTTCAATTGTCACAATTGGATCATACTCAATCTGTTTGTCTTTTGGTTCTAGTAATGCGTTTAAAAAACGAATGAGGATTTCTGGCTCATTCTCATTTCCAAATATTCGCTTAAATATAAAATCCATCTTAGGGTCTAATAAACATTGATTACACATACTCCCACCTATCTTCTTTCTTTTTTAATAGCAGTTAACAAGTTCTCTCTATCTGAACATTCTACTTATTCTCTGTAATCACATCATCCTCCAACAACTTCCTCTCCACACAACTCTTCCGATAAAATAAAATGTATTCCATAACAAGTGATATTTTTTATACCTTTTCGTTCTAAAAAATATTAAAGCATACTTAGATTCAAACTCTTTCTATTATTTTACACTCTCCTTTAAGTTTCTTCTGTACTGAATTCTATTGACTATTCTTAACATACTCTTTTCTTAACTTGTTTACTTCTACTAAAGGTAACTCTATTTTTTTTGCAATAATTTCATCTTCTAACACATCTAATAAATTTTTGGCTGATTCTATCTTTGCTTTATATTCTCCTCGTTCTATCCCTTGCTCTATCCCTTTCTCTATCCCTTGCTCTATCCCTTGCTCTATCCCTTTCGCTATCCCTTTCGCTATCCCTTTCGCTTCCGCTGTAGCTAACGCACTATTTTTATCTTTTAAGGCTTTTTCTCTCGCATTAAATTCATCTCTCATTTTCGGATCTCGACTAAGTAATGCTAACTTTTGCTTCGCTTTTGATAGCTCTTTGATTTCTCCCACTTTACTCTCCACCACATGACTATTCGGATTCTTTAAAAATTCTAAAAATAATTGCAATACATCTTCT
>JAWXVF010000261.1:1225-2260 GCA_044425555.1 Eubacteriales bacterium | reverse complement strand
GAAATAACTTACTCCTATCTGAATGCAACTTCTCCACACAAGAAGGATCTCTATTCTCAAAGAAGTACTGTAGCATACTAAGATTTAGGCTCTTCCCAAATCGCCTTGGGCGAGTAAATAATGTAACTTTTGATGTTGCATCTAGTAAGGTTTTTATCAATAATGTTTTATCTACATAATAACACCCTTGTAGAATAATTTCTTCAAAGTTATCAATTCCTATAGGTAATGGTTTGTACTCTTTCATAGATCCTAAATTCCTCCTATATGCTAAACTTAATAATAACAAGATTAGTATTACTCTTTCTAATACTTCTTCCACAGCATATCTCATTATCTTATCATAAGCATTTATTGATTCCATCATACTTTAGATGATTCAGGTTGTCAATTAAGGCTAGTTGCTTTTGATATTTTCCTAGATAATCATAATGCACAAACAACACCTTTATTTTAATAGGTAGGTGGAATACCACAGTTTTCAGTAAGTAAAAAGTCCCCTGTAATGAATTCACCACCACTTAAATCGCTAAAATGCCACCACTCAGATGCAAGAGGTTGCAATCCTGCGTCTGTGCAATATTGTTGCAACAAGATGGCACTTTCCGTCATATTATCACTGTAAATTGTAGAATGAGGTGCGATAAATGTGGTAGCAAGTGGACTTAACTCATCAAATTGAGTAGGCATTTCTAATTCTATATACTCTATAATTTTTCTATATTCATAATCTCCAGTAGTTCTTATTTCCTCTTCTAATACTTCCACCAAAGTTAAATCTACAGCAGTTCCTCGTTGATGTTTAGAAATTCCCCTTGAAACAAACCATCCCTTACTCCAAGGTGCAGCAGTAAGTGCAGCATTTACTTCTGCATCTGCTATCATTAATTGTTCCAATCCATTCATAAGACGACTTTGCACTGTAGCTGGACGAAAACACTCATAAATCATCAGAGAGTTTCCCTGAGCTAAAGCCGATTGTTGTGCTATATTTATTTTTTTAGCTGTTTGGTACAAAACTGGAGTTAAGTAAAG
>JAWXVF010000261.1:0-1215 GCA_044425555.1 Eubacteriales bacterium | reverse complement strand
TATAAGCGATGTCCTGTTACATTGGGAATTTCCCTTCCTAACGAACAAGAAGTACAGATATTTGCATAGGGATTCTCATAAATAATAGAGGGTAACACATCAGGCAGATTGATCAAACAATTCTTAGATTCTACCCAACCTTCTGTCCCTTCTACTAATATTTTCCACCATTCTTCCATTTCTTCCACAATCGTAAAGCTTTGACCAGGGGAAAGGATAATTAAGGTGTTTCCACCTATTTCGTCCCTTACATTTGTGGAAACACCTACAAATCCACAAGCTCCTTGCAACGGAAGTTCGAACTCCCCTCCTAATTCTTGATGATTGTAATAGATTGGTTCTATTGTTATTTTAGATGCTTCCTCTAGTGGTTCTAACTTATTTTCTTCGGGAATTCTAGAAATAGACTCCACTATAGGAAGGGGAGATGTGATTTCAAGTGGTACATCCGCAGAACAACCCACTAACAATAGAAGGTAAATTAAGGATCCTATAGATAGCTTTTTCATATTAATCTCCATTCTTGTAACGCCTGCAATATTTGGGCGTGAAAAATTTATTTTTCACACTACTTCCCATATAAGCAACTTAGCTAATTATAAATCCGGGGAGTTGGATTTTCATTACTTTTATTATAGATTACCGTTTCTGAGATACAAGTATCTTGATGTTGATTCGTATAAGCTTCAACAATTGTCAAGCGAACAGATGTTGTTTCCAACGCATACGGAAGCACCAATGTATTCCAATGACCACCTACAGAATAGAGAAATGTTTCGCCTCCAGAAAGAGAAATAGCCACCTTAGATAAGACACCATTCGTATCAAACACAGCTCCATATCCATTATAAAACTGAATCTCTTGTACAACTTCTGTACTAGAAAAGTAATATTCAATCCATTCACCAATTCCCATTCCACTCGCATTTTCTACCCAAGCAGTGCCAGTATCACCATCTAATGTGTTGTTTGGAACGTATGTTTTGTGTTGCCATGTTGGAAGAATTGATGAGGCACTAGCATTGGTAATAGCAAGTTGTTTCCGTTCCATATTACTCATATCTACTCCTAAAGCAAGTTCTGGTTCTAATTCTTCTATTTCTATTTCTACTTGTTCTTCTTCTATTTCTACCCATTCTTCGACTTCTACTTGTTCTTCTTCTATTTCTACCCATTCTTCTATTTGTTCTTGCACTTTTTCAATGATATCTATTG
>JAWXVF010000260.1:0-2263 GCA_044425555.1 Eubacteriales bacterium | reverse complement strand
GAAATAAGAAGTAATCTTAAAGCTTCTACTTGGCATGAATTAGAAACCAATGGAAAATTCGATAAGAATGCAAAGCTCTCATTTATTAATGATGACATGCTTATATTAGGATGCGATATAGTTAGTGAAACACATTATGTAAGAGCAATTGATACCAGAGGCCTGGAACTCAGTAAGTCCGCATTAGCATTTGATAACAATTTGGAAGGATTCCAAAGTGCAAAAGACTGGGCAGTGAATTTAGCTGCTAAAAACAATAAGAATCAAATAGTATTGGGCTTAGAGCCAACAGGCCACTACTGGTTCTGTCTTGCAAGTTGGATGGTTTCTAATGGAATTAGTGTTGTTCAAGTAAATCCGTATGCAGTGAAACAAACCAAGGAAATTGAAGATAATAGCCAAGCTAAGAATGATTTGAAGGATCCGAAGTTAATTGCAAATCTTGTAAAAGATGGAAATTACGGGATGCCTTATCTTCCGGAAGGCCTATATGCAGAAAATATTCTTGAAATAGCAGGTGTGGGAGAACGGGTGCTGACAGGAATTCTAGCAGAAATAGCTGATGAATTCAAAGAGTTACACATTTACTATACAACAAGACAAGATAATCCGTTAAAGAAGCTACAATCATTGATTGTAATAGCATGTAAATTATTACGAGTCATCTACAAGATTCTAACGAAGGGTATTACGTATGATCCGCAAAAAATGTTATTGGACATAAGACGTCAGGAGAAAGTAGAAACAATAGTTGCATAGAAAACCAAGAGATACAAGAACTAAAGTAATTATCCAGACCCTTGCTGGGTTTCGGAGTATTCTGAAATCGAGCAGGGTTCTGGAAAGAAACCTAATAACGATGGAGTGCGAATTGAACTACATCAGTAACTAGACCAACGAAGAGAACTAAGGAAACGCGTCCACTGAATTATCAGTACCTTACGGATCAAAAGGGTCAGTAAAATCAAAATACAAACAAGAGCTGTATTAATAGTTATAAATAACTAGACAGTAATTCTCTCCGTAGGGCATATGACCCTGTTTGAAAGCTTAGTCGTAGTTATTTATAACTACTACATTCAGTGTATGAACAGGTGGAACCATATTCAATAAATTGAATTGGAAGTTGGGACACGATCCCCTTAGACACGGAAGGTTCACCATCATAGCTAAACAGAGGAATAATAGCCTTTATAAAGCAAACAAAGAGGATGCTTTATAAGTTGCACCTATATTTAGTTGTTCAGTACAAGATACTATGACTGTCATACACATTTAGCTCTAGTTATAGAGGTAACTATTTAAAGAAAAAGCTGTAAAATCAATGATTTGGGTCTTGACAATATAGGAAGGATTTATTATAGAGTTCCTCTTCTATATAATACTGGTTATCTTCTGTTAACAATGCATGTGTTCGTATAGTTTCTTCATCCTCATTCATATAGACCACATATGATAGTTCCTCTAACTTCTTATAGTTAGATAGACTCCAACTTACATATTCAAGATATGCTTTATTTTTCACTTCATCTCTTTCAACGAATAAGCCTATTGAAGTTCTCTCACCTACCCCTAACTCCATCATCTTATCTTCTAATGTTTTTCCACTTTCACTATCATATAGAAGATCAAATCCTGCTATTTCCCTTGCTATTTCCACTTCAATCATGTAATGGGTAAATACATAAATACCTAGTATCATCCCTACTATAAGTACCACATGTACCATAATTTCTATTGTAATTCTTACTTTACTCATCCTTGCTCTCCCTCTTATTGCGTAATCTCATTATACATATTTCGTACTTCTTGCACCTTTTCTATTTCTCCTTTAAGCTTCACACAACCCTCCACATCAGAAAATAATTTCTCTAATGTTATTGTATCCGCTGCGCTACCAATAAATGGACAGCTCTTCTCTAGAGGTTCTGTTAGTGGCTCTTTCACATGGGAAGCAATAAATTCCTCTATATCCACTTCAATAAAAGTCTCATTAAACAGTTGGATTCTTTCGTTAGTAAAAACATCTTCATAGAGATAGAATTCTCCTGTTAATGCTTGATTACCACTGCTATACGTAACAATATTCATCTTAATATCAAAATCTTCAACGAAATCCACATAATTCCCCAAGTTCTGTATCTCGTCTATAAGAAGTTCCACTTCTCGTAATTCTTGAATTTCTATTGCTACCTCTACTGCAAAACCAACAACACTACTCACTGCTCCAACCGCATTTCCTAGTACAGCTTTTCCAGTCTTT
>JAWXVF010000047.1:0-17060 GCA_044425555.1 Eubacteriales bacterium | reverse complement strand
TCAATAAGCTTTGTGCAGTTTTCAAAGATATTTTGCCCTAAATCACGGTCACCAAGAGCCAAGCTATGGGTCCATTTATCTGCTGTAGTCGTATCATTTAAAAACTTTATTGTGCTTTCATCTAAACCATTGCCATAAATTTTTAGAACTTCTCCAATTAACTCGCTATCATTTATCTTCTCATCAGCATTCGACATAAGTGATTTCAACGAAGAAAATAAAATATTATCACGACTTTTTAGCCCATTTTCAGCCATGTGTTCAGAAAATTCGTCATCTTGTGGTAATATAATTTCCTCTAAAGATGTACAACCTGAAAAAGCTTCAGTGCCAATTTTTTGGAGTGTTTTAGGAATTTCAAATGTTTTTATATTTTTACAATTACGAAAACAGCCATAACTTATATTTTCTAAGCTATTTGGCAGGATAATTTCTTCCATTTCCTCACGGTTTGTAAATGTATCTACCATGCTAATAACAGGATAACTCTCAATTTCTGATGGTATAACCACTTTTGTATCACTTCCTAGATACTTAAATACAACTGCATAGTCACGTTTACCCTCTTTTGTTCTATAATCAGCATAATTATACTGAATGTCATACTCAAAATCTTTAAATTTTTTACTCATTTTTTTATACATTCCTTTCGCATTGCTCAAGGTGCAAAACGTTATGAAAACATTGGCATGAGCTTATTTTTCTTTTACTTAATGCATGAAAGGATTCGATGCAAGCGTTATCCCAAAGATGTTCTTTATCTTTTGGGAATGCTTTTTTCGAATAACTTAACTGCAAATTTATCTCTAATATTCTCACCATTTTCAGTACCTACAAATTCTAAATTCGGACAATTTTCAAAAGTATTTTCGTGTAATTCACCTATTTCACTGGACAAAATAACCCTTTTAAGACTTGTACAATTAAAAAATGCTTTTCGCCCTAGTATTTCAACATTTTCTGGCAGTTTTACTTCTTTTAAATTTACACACTGATTAAACGCATACTCATCAATCATTACTAAATTAGGTGGCAACTCAACTTTTTCTAAATTTTTACAAAAAGCAAATGAAGCTTTCCCTATTTTTTCAAGATTTTCAGCAAATACAATTTCTTTCAGAGTGGTACAAATTCTAAATGCACAATCGTCAATTATTCTTACGTTTTCACCTAAAACTACTTTTTCTAAATTTTCACAATATGAAAAACTGTTATTTGTTATTATACTAATATTATTAGGTATTATAATTTCTTTTATGTCAGATTGGTTAAATGCATACGTATCAATCGTTTCTAGCGTGTCAGGCAATTCAATTTTCTCAATTTTACTAAAATGAAAAGCTCTATTTAAAATACCTTTAATACCTTCTGGCAAAATAATATGCTTTAAAGGAGCAAAATTTTTAGAACTGCTACTTTCTATGTACAAAATAGGCTTTCCTGTAATAATATTCGCAGGAACAATCTCAACACTCTCTTTTCCTTTGTAACCACGAATCGAAATATATTCTTTAGTTGAACTTACGTTCCACTTGACATTTAATTGCTCAAAAGACGGGGCTTCTATTCCAATTTCAACCATTTCTTTGTTTTCTTCAAAATTTTCTCTTTGTTCTTCTGTGAAATTTTGGTCTTTATATCTAAGTAAAATAGCCGTGATTTCTGTATTTTCATATTTTATAGAATGTTCTAAATAAGTACCAATTTCTTCAAGACTTAGTTTTAAACCTAACTCGAAAAATAGCATGACTTCACAAGCTGTACCAAGTAAAAATATAATCTCCTTAACTACTTTTTTATTCATTTCTAACATAAACACCTTTTTTTCTTCTTGGTTTAATTCCTCAAAACGAGCAAGTTTCGCAAGATAATATCGCTTGATTTCTCTTTCATTAAAAGCTTTTAGTACAATATCGTGAGCTACTAGCATATTTTCATTATAAGAAAAAGCTCCTTTCGGAATACTCATCTTTTTAAATTGCTCTTTTGTGTGTGAACATTGAATTTTCTCCAAAGAATTGCAACTTCCAAAGGCTTTTCCACCAATTTTTATAACACTTTCTGGTAAATCCACTTCTTTTAGCTTTGAACAACCAAAAAAAGTTTCTTTTTGTATTATCTCAACTTTATTTGGAATGATGATTTTTTCTAAATTCACACAGTGTTTAAAAGCAGAATTCCCCATTTTTTCTAAATTTTTCGGTAATATTATTTCGCTTAACTCAAAACATTGCTCAAATGCTAAATCGCCGATTTCTGTAATATCATCGTTTAAATTTATATTTTCAAGAGATTTACAGCCTAAAAACGCACGATTTTGAATAAATTTCACACTTTTAGGAAATACCACTTTTTTTAAATTTTCGCAATTTTCAAAGACTGAATCGTATATTTCTTCTATTTCGTTAGGAACTATCACGGTTTCTATACTATTATTTTTAGCAAACGCATGACGGTTTATCATTTTTACAGGTTTGTCATTAAGTAAGCTTGGAATGGTTAAAATAGCTTGCTTGCCAGTGTATTTCACAATGATTAAGCCACTTTCTATTTCCTCATATTCAAACTCATTTATATTTGCCATTCTTTCTCCTTAGTCCTCACTGTTTCATTTCAATTGCCCTATGATATTCTCACCATTTTCAGTACCTACGAATTCTAAACTCTCGCAGTTTTCAAAAGCTTCTTTGTCGTAAATTGTATCAGTACTTTCTAAAATTACTTTTTTTAAATTTTTGCAGTTTAAAAATACATTACCTTCAATCTCTTTTAGTGATTTTGGTATGAAAATTTCTGTTAAACTATGGAAATCTGCAAAGGAACAACCCTCTATATGTTCAATATTTGGTGGGATTTCTAATACTTTTATGCTTGATTTATAAAAATCTTCCGTTAAAATTAGTTCATCACCGTTTGTAAATATTATTTTTTCAAGTGGTGCAAATTGTGGTAGATTGCTAAAGTCGCCTTTACCTAAAAATCGTCCTTGATTTAGATTTGCAAGGCTTGATAGAACTTCATACGGCAAGTATTTAATGGGTATACCTTTGGGGGTTGTATCTGGTATTACTTCTTCTAGATTTTTGCCTTTATATCCGTAGATTTCAATACAGCCATTTTTATTTTTTAAATCCCATTTTTGTTTCAGCTGTGCTAAGGTTGGAAGCTTAAGCCCTACTTCGACTAAGTCTTTATTTTCCTCATATTTTTCTTTTTCATCAACACTAAATTTTTCATCTTTATAACGAAGTAAAATGGCTGTGATTTCTGTTTGTTTATTTTGAATACTATGCTCTAAATATGCATCTATATCTACCAGTTTTAGTTTGATACCAAGCTCTAAATATTTTGAAATATCAGCACTTGTACCTTTTAGAAAAATAGCATCACGCAGTGCTTTTTTAGAAAGCTCTACTTTAAATGGTTTTTGAGCATCAACATCAAGCTCATCAAAACGAGAGAGTTTAGTGAAATTCAACTTCTCAACTTGTACTTTCGTCCAAGACTTTATCAAAATCGGATGTGGATTTAACTCATTTTCATTAAACGGAAAGGAAGTTTTTGTAACTGTAACAGATCTTGATTGCTCTGTTGTGTGTTCAAAACAAATTTTCTTTAAAGTTTCGCACCCTGCAAATGCTCTTGTGCGAAACTTTTGAACACTTGCCGGAATATATAGTTCCGTTAAATGTTCACAGCCCCAAAAAGCTTCCATATCAATAATTTCTACATTTGGTGGCACTATAATTTTTTCTAAATTCACACATTGTCTAAATGCTGAAGCACCTATTACTTTTAGTGCATCTGGTAAAATTACCGACTTTAATTTTTTATTTTTAGAAAATGCGAATAAATTTATATGTGTAATATAGCTTGGTATCACCACATTTTCATCTTCCCCATAGTAGCTTAGCAAAATACTATCATTTACAATTACAAAACCTTGTTCATCTTGCATTTTAGGACAATTTTTAAATATGTCACAGTCAAAACTTATAAGTTCTTGTGGAAATTCAACATTTTCAATACTAGTGCAGTTTGAAAATGCCTTTGCACTAATACGTTCTAGTTTTTTAGGTAATTTAACTGTTTTTAATGATACACAACCACTAAAGGCATACCCTAATATTTCTTTTATTTCATCGTGTAATTCTATATGTTCAAGTTTTTTACAATTTTCAAAGGTGTAAAAATTTATAACGTTCACACCTTTTGGGATATTTACATCAACTAAATTTATACAATTTTGAAAAGCTCTCTCCTTTATTCTTGTAATGTTATCAGGTAATACAACTTTTTCTAAAAAATCGCAACCGTAAAAAGTCTCTCCGATCATTCCAACAGGCATTCCATCTATAATTTCAGGGATACTTACGGTTTTTTCCTTGCCTAAATATTTCCCAATGCCTATATAAGTTCTATCAAATATGTTGATTATACTATACTCTAAATCATTGTATACTTTTGTTTCTGATTCTATTATCATTTTTTCCTTAGTCCTCACTATGTCGATGCACTTGGATGAAAAATAAGAATTTTCCAAGTAATTTTTCACCTTTCTCCTAGTATTCTTTACTATTTAATTCGAAATTGCCCAATCATATTCTCACCATTTTCAGTTCCTACAAATTCCAAAGACCGACAGTTTACAAATGTATTTTCATGAATACTCATACTATTTTTAGATAGTATCACTCTTTTTAAGTTTTGACATGAAATAAATGCTCCCTCTCCTAATTGTTCCAATCCAGTTGGAAGTATGATTTCTTGTAGATTCACACAATTATAAAAAGTAAATTTCTCGATTACTTTTAACGTACTTGGCAATTCTATTGTTTCAAGGCAACTCCATTCAAAAGTCCCTTGTAAAATCTCTTCAATTCCTTCTGATAAGATTAGATGTTTTAATGGACTAAAATCTTTGGAAGGACTTTTTTTTAACGATAAAATAGGCTTTCCCGTTTGTAGCCTAGATGGGATAGTCTCCATTTCATTTGTACCTTTATATCCTATTATGGTAATGGAATCTTTGCCTGCAATTACATTCCAGTTCTGACTTAATTGCCCATAAGAGGGATATTCTAACCCTATTTCTACTAACTCTTTGTTATCTTCGAATTCCTCTCGTTCCTCTTTGGTGAATTTTTCATTCTTGTAATTTAATAAAATTGCAGTACTTTCTGTACGCTCTCGTTCAATAGAATACGTTAGATAAGTATCTAGTTCTGAAAGTTTTAAATCTAACCCCAGTTGAAAATACAGGGCAATTTCTTCTACACCACATTGTTCAAATAAAAGTTTCCGCATGGCACTTCTACTAAGGGACTCTTTATATTCGTTTTGTTCTTCTTTCGTTAATTCTTCATAGCTTTGTAATTTCTTCAAACGAAATCTCTCTTGTTCTTCTTGTGTCCAAGCTTTCATAACCACATTAGAAACGTGTAGCATATTTTCTCTATAAGGAAATGAATTTTTTGCTATTTTGACTTTTTTCTCTTGCCCTTTTGTGTGTGCAAATATAATTTTATCCAATACATTACAACTGAAAAAGGCTTTGGTAGCAATTTTATTGACGCTACTTGGAAAATAAAGTTCTGTTAAACTTGTACAATTGCAAAATGCTTTTCTATGTACACTTACCAATTCAGAAGGGAATACCATACTCTTTAAAGACGTACAATGTGTAAACGCATCTGATCCGATTGCTTTGATTTGATTGCTCCAAACAATTTCTTCTAACTTACTACATCGAGCAAAGGTTTCTGATTCAACTTCTTGTAAACCTTTGGATAACACTACTTTTTTCAACCCTTTACAAAGTGCAAAAGCTCGATACCCTATTACTTTCACACTATCTGGTAAGATAATTTCTTCTAACTTATCACACTTTTCAAAAGCAGAATAACCAATTTCTTGTAAGGTACTTGGCAGCGTTACTGTTTTTAGTTTTTTATTTTTCAGAAAAGAAGAGTGCATAATATGTGTCACTCCTTCTGGAATTTGCACTGTTTCACTTCTACCATAATAATGAAAGAGTTGCTTCTCATTCACTATGAATAACCCTTGGTCATCATGCAAATTTTTGCACCCACGAAAGGCGGAGTGTCTTATTCGAAGATGGTCTGGTAATAATAAATTCTTTAGCTGCGTACAATTTTGAAACGCTCCATCTCCAATATATTCTAAATGTTTAGGAATTTGTATCTGTTTTAAATTCTTACAACCACAAAATGCATAATCACCAATTCCCTCTAATGTTTCTGGCAAGATTACTTGTTCTAAACATTCACAATTCATAAATGTTTGTTGAATCTCTCCTACTAAGATCCCCTCTATTTGATCTGGTACAGTAACAATAGAATCCGTTCCAATATATTTTGTAATTCGAATCACTTGATAAAAAGTTTCTACATATAGAAAATCTCCATATTGTTTTTCTGCCATTTTTAACAAACCCAATACCCTTTCTTCTACTACTAACTTTTTCTAAGAACCACCTTAACTTAGTTGTTTCAATTTCACTGCTTTTAATAATTCCCTAGAATCCTTATAATTTTCCTTAGCTGCCCTAGTTAAATGAGCAATTGCTTTCTCTAGGTCTTCTTCAAATCCTATTCCCTCTTGATAACAACGACCTAAGCGATATTGTATGTGTACATGATTGTTATGTTCTTCTATATAGGAGTATGCTTCCTTGATTCTATCCTCGGTTTCTCGATTCAATGGATTGGATAAAATTAAAAATTCTAAGTCTATTCTAGCTTGTTCATCTCCTAATTCTATAGCACTTTCGTAATAATTTTTCGCTTTTGCACTACTTTTGTTGGTTCCTAAGCCCATTTCAAAACAGTATCCCATTTTCCCTATTGCTTTTGCATACTTACCAATAGCAGACTTTTGATACATCTGAAATGCTAACTTCCAGTTATGTTCATATAAGATTCCAAGTTCATAACATTCCCCTCTCCTATAAAGTGCTTCGATCTCTCCTAATTCACTTGCTTGTTCAAAATATAGGAGTGCTTGTTCTCTATCTTGTACTATATTCACTCCTTCCCACAATAACGTTCCATATAACGTCAACGCTTCCTTTCTGTTCCCATCACAAGCTTGTTTAATTAGTGCAACCCCTTTTGCGTCACCCTTTTCTAGATACCATTTCCCTAAAGCGTATGCCGCTTCCTCATTGTGATATTCTTCATATGCTCTCTCATAAAGTGCAAATGCCTGTTCTCTATTTTCCTCTACTCCTAATCCTAACTCATAACATTTAGCAAGTGGTACTAGAACAGATTCTTCTTGCTGCTTATGTGCGATTTGTAGCCATTTTAAGGCTCTTTTATAATTACAAGGCACTCCTATTTGCTCCAAATAAGAGATACCTGCTTTTCCCTGTGCGTAAGCACTCCCTTCTCTAGCTGCCTTTAAGTAGTACTCAATCCCTTTCCCTGCGACACTATTATAATCCGCTTTAGAATAATGATCTGCTAATAATAAAGTTGCTTCTAGATGTCCTAACTCACTTGCCCTTTGATATAAGCTAAGATGTGTTGGACCTGATGGACCTGTGGAAATCTCTTTTGTATGACAAAGTTCTGCATAAGTCATAAGATTGAAAATATTATCTTCTTCAATGGATTTATCTAAGTATTCCTTAGCTATTTTCTTATCTTTGTCTACGCCAAATCCTCTTAGATACATAAGTCCCAAGGTGGCAAATGCCCTCTCCTCCTTCTGATCTTGTAAGAGTTCAAATGCCTTTTCATACTCTTGATTCTGAAAATAGGTAATCCCTTCCCCTACCGAATCTACTTTCTCTACCTGATTATGATTCTTTTGTCCATAAATCTCGTATGCTTCTTCTATAATATAAGAAATCTTCTGGTAATCTTCTATAGTAAATACAAATTCTAATGGTAGCTTTTTTAATATAGTAGCCACTGTTTTTCTGTATTGTTCTTGATAAGTTGAATAATATTCTTCTACAAATGGACGAACTTCGTCTGTGATATAAGTACTCTCTAATTGTCCATTACCATGAGATAATAGAAAAGAATTGGCTGTCATCTGTCCACTCTTAATCTCCCTTATGAGAGAATCCTCATACGTAGTATAATCATGTCTAATCAACCAAGTAAGAAAACAGTCTATATGTCCAATGGCATAGTCTTTGGCAGACTCTTCATCTAATTCATCAAAACTTAGTTCAATGGTTTCTTCTATATAATTAGTAATCGAATCAACTATTTGTGTCATTATTCCGCTCCCGCCATTAACAATTGTTCTACAATTTCATTATACCCACCTTCGGAAGCGTAATATAAGGCACTATTTCCTAGATTATCCATATCATTCACCTCTACCTTACTTTCTATTAAATAAGCTGTAAGATCATTTCTTCCTTTTTTAGCCGCAAATATTAAAGGTGTAGAACCGTTTTCCGTTTTCTTATTCACATCCGCTTGATTCTTAATTAAGACTTTGGCAATTTCTAAGTAATTATGCAATGCAGCTATATGCAGCGAGGTAGTACCTGTATCTAAGGAGGCATTCACATCCGCTTCATGCTTGATTAATAATTCTGTTAATGCTAAATTTCCATTGGCAACTGCTACTAATAATGGTGTTTCTGAAGCATCATTTACTCCATTTACATTGGTATCAGGATTGCTTAATAAGGTCTTCACCACTTCCACATTAGACTGATCACAGGCTTGATGGAGTAGTGAATTACCATATTGATCTGTTTGGGTAATAGAATTAGTCACCATTAATCTTTCCACTAGAAGTTTTAGACCCTTGGCTGTAGCATAATCAAGAGAGGTATGCCCATCATCATCTGTTATGGTAGTATCTGCACCTTGTTCTATTAAAAATAATGCTGATTCTGTTTTTCCATTTTCCACTAGATAGATAAGAGGAGTTTTACTCTTAGAATCCATTGCATCTATATCACTGCCTTCCTCTAATAATAGCTTCATGATTTCTTTATTACCTGTTTTAGTAGCAGCATGAAGTGGTGTTTTGCTATCATTAGAAGGCATGGTGCAATCCGCCTCATGTTCTAAGAGTAGTTTTACAATATCTTTTGATCCTTTTTCACAAGCATAATACAAAGAGGTATATCCTAATGCATCTCTTTTATTTACATCAATGCCACCTTTCTTTAAAAAGGTCATTACCACCGCCTTCTGATTTTTCTGTACAGCATTTAAAAACATATTGTCTATGTTTGACATCTTCTTTCCTCCTGATTTTTATTTCATTCTATAAATCTCTATTCTACTATCGTTAGAATCGTAAGGTATGTTTCTAAGGATTTTGCAATTATTTCTGCTTTCTCATATAAGTTACATTTTCTTAAAGCTAATACGTATAGCCATTTCATGTGAATCAACACATATAATGGAGTCTGTAATAGTTCTTCTACTAATGGAACTGGTTGTTCCATTTTCTGTATTAATTCCAAATGGATAGCTTCTAACGCACTCTTGTTTAACTCTGTTAAGTCCGTTACCGCACTTACTAATTGTTGTAAAATTGGTATGGTTTCTTCTACTTTGGAGGTATGATACAAACAGTAACATTTATTATATTGTTCCATAAGAGTTGGTTCTTCTATGAATTCTAGCAGTAACAACGCACCACAATAATCACCTTGGCTTATTAATTGATACACCATCTTACACCCCCATTAGTACATTCATCATTTTCTCATTACCTTTTTCTGAAGCGATACTTAATGGACTTCTTCCTTGATTATCCATTAATTCTATATCTGCTTCCTGTTCTACTAATAGCTTGACTACTTCTAATTTGTTATTTAGTACGCCATTAATAACTGGTGTCATTCCCATATTATTCTGACCATTTACATCAGCACCATGTTCTATTAAATACTTCGTAGCATTTACATTATGCACCGATAATAACAAGGCATTATTACCATGATTATCTATAGCATTTACATTCGCACCTTTTTCCACTAATTCACTCCAAAAGTCAATAGAATTCACACCACAATTGGCTAGTCCATGTAATAATGGTGTTCTTCCCTCATCATCTACTTCATCTATTTGGGAAAGTAAGTCTAGCATCTCCACTTTTACTTCTAAGATTCGATTTTTCCCTTTTGTATTCGACTTTGTTTCATCCACCACAAGACTATGTGCCAAGGTTTTCCCATCACTTGATTTCCTATTGTCACCCTCAAATCGTTCATAAACAAATTGAAATAACTCTAAATTCCCACTATTACTTGCATCCATTAAGAGTTCTAGAATCTCTTCCTCATCTAAATTGATATGATTGTCCTCCATTAGCTGTAATAAATAATAAATCAATTCTACATTTCGCTCTAATTGGTGATCTATTACATGGTTCATTAATAATTTCAATGGTGTCATTCCCTGATAATTCGTTGTAAACAACTGATCTATATTCGTATGATTAATTATCTTTTGGGCAAGATCTACTTGTTTTAACATCTTATCAAAAGATCCTCTTCGCTCTAATGCGATGGTATGTAGAATGTTATTACCTTTTTCATCTACTTCTAGCATACTACTTCCTAAATCTACTAGTTGTTGTACTATCTCTATATCACTTCCCCGAGTTGCTATATAGAGATTTAAAAGATTTCCATATTCTGCTATATGAGAAAAATCATATTGATTCTCCTGTAATAATTCTAAATATTCTTTCGCCACAGCAGATTCCATAGCATATTTGCTTATTTCACTAAATTCCTTTCTAACACAAATCTGATCTATTTCTTCCTCTTCAAATAATTCCTCTAATGCATCTAATGCACAATAATCTCTTTTATTCTTTAATAATCTTTCAATTTCTTCTACTAATTCCATACATTTGCATTGTATACCAAACCATATTGGTATCCTTCCCTCCTATTTTAAACAACTATTAGTTTTCTACAGTATACTCCATATTCTAGCATTATTCTAGTCATAATATATTTGATTTACCTATCGATTCTCTTGGATAATAACTTACTTATCAGGAAAAATCAACCTGTGGCAATCTTTCCATTGAAGTACCTAGAGATAGAGAAGGAACAACCTTTGAACCAAAGGTTGTTCCTAAGCGAAGCCGTGATGTAAGTGGCATAGAAGATAAAGTATTATCTATGTATGCAAAAGGAATGAGTCAGAGAGATATTCTTGGCATTTGGATTGGAGAATCAGAAGGAAAGCATTATTGGATGCAGATATTTGATGAAATAAAAGTGCGTGGTGTGGAAGATGCAGTTAAAAAAGCACTTTATTTGCGAATTGTAGAATTATATAAAAAATGGGCACAGATGGTACATTTAGATGAAAAGAAGAGCGAGATCCACCGTTAGAAGTATCGATTCTAACGGTGTGACCATAGGTGCCACTAGCAAACACACCAACCGCTGTGTCAAGGTTTTTCAGGTGCATTATTCTTATCCCACACACCTATGCTACTTGTACCCATCATAATCGCTTTGTCTGTGCCCTCTGCACTTACTTGCATTGACATATTGGGCATTACACTAAGTACCATACTAACACTTATTGATTATCATACAATAAACGATATGGCTCACTCACATCCAATTGTACTTGCGAAAAATCAAAATAGGTATCCTCACTATCGTCTGTCATTTCGTATGCATTTATATGATTATGAAAAATTATTCCTTTATCATCAACGTACGTCTTATAATCATCCACTTGCAGTGAATGATGTAAATTACTTCTCACTTTTGCAAATACGGTACCAGTTTTTCCTTCATCATACGTTTTTATATAATACTTTTCATTATTGATTTCATAAGATCCTATATCATCTAGATTTCCCATAGCACTTGCCAAAATTTCGTCTATCAAAGCTATATATATTTTTGATAATGCATACCTTGATTCATTTCTTAACGCTACACTATCCATTTCGTATACCACACCTGTTATTTCTGATGCCACATTGCCAAGATTCTCTAAATAGCTACACAGATCATCTATCTGTGTTTTCACATTACTATTATCGTAATCTTTCATTGCAATTTCATATCCACATCGTATCAATTCTAATTGATCCAAGCACACTACCACTTCCTTCTGTAGTTCTAAAAAGTTCTCTTTATAATGTTGCGATGAAATATTCCCCCCATAATGTTCATTTGCTATATTTGTATAAAAATAGAGATTATCTTGGGAACTTGTCATATGATAGAAAAATTCAACTTCAGAAACAATTTGATTCACATCTGCTAAATGTTCATGCATGGTTACTAAGAAGGGAGTTACTTTTTTTGCATAGTTTGGTACCACTTGTAATTTTCTTTCTTTATCTTCATTGGCAACATTAAGAAAAAATTCACCCCAAAAACCACCATAAACTTCTATTGATGATTTCAACACCGCCTCATCAACACCCATTTTTGCACGCTCATAATCATAAACTTCCATAGTAAAATTATAGGAGTTAAGATGCAATCCTCCTAACTCTAAATATAACTCTTCTATTTGTTTTCTTCTCTCTTCCGCTAATGTAATTTCTTTTTCAATCTCTTTATATTCCTCTTGAGCAGTTTGAAATTCCTTCTCTGCTTGTTCAGTATTCAACTGAACGGCTAATAATTCTTGCTCAACGATTGCAATATTCTCTTTTATGAACGTTGTTGACATTGCATATTCTTCTGATTCTACTTCTAATTCCAATAACATATTATCATAATGTCCATAATCTACATTGTACTCAGGAGACTGTGCTAGGTAGACTAATGCAATTGATAATACACAGGAAACCGCTATTTTAAAACAGAAACGACTCTTCACTATTTTATTCCTCCACATTTTGTAAATATAAAGCATTGAAATTTTCCAATTCTACCATGGCATTATACACTTCACCTATGGCATGATTGAAAGCAATCCACTTTGCATTATCTAGACCATCCTCATCTTTAATAGTTGAACACATGAAATCTGTTATTTGATAGATATCAATAATTTCCTGCTTTGTAGGATTATCTTTTGTTATTATTTCTGCAATCAAATAACACTTTGCATTAAAGTCGTACTCTGCCAAATTGATCACCTGATTAGCAGCTTCATTTCCCGCGCCAACAATTGTTGCTACATCTGACACTACCGATGCAACACCACCAAATGTCTTTGACAATGCCATTCCTAACAGATCATTTGGCACTTCGGCAATGGATACTGTCCATGCATTGGCTGCAATATTCCCAACAGAATCACCCTGTACGATACCTTGGTAGATTGCACCCGATGCCGCTTCAGCCGTCGCACTGCCTCCTAATGCAGCTGTTAAAGCTCCTGTTACCAGAGAATCAATCATACTATATTCTTCTTTCGATTCTGGTACCACATAGGTAACATTCAATATTGATTGGGCAGATCTTCGGCTATCTTCTATATATGTGCTTATATCAGTTTTTGCACTATCCGCTAAATGTTCCATATACTCAGTTCTATTGTGGTATTGATATTGATCAACCTCATGCTTGGTTATGGCATTTTTTAAATTCTCAAGTTCTGCATTCGCTATACTATTTTCATTTGTTTTCCCATCTAAATCATCCATGAGAAAATTGTATTGTTCTTGTAATTCATGATATGTTTCTTGTTGCTGATTCACATCTTCCATAAGCGCTGTGAATGTATGATCATATGATTGCTTCTTTACAATCGCATGTCCCATTATTGTTAAACTTCCACTTAGTGTAAGGATTGAAAAAATCAAAGATACTCTTTTCATCAACACAATTTTTTTTACTATCGTATCTTGATTCCCTTCTACCTGTCCTATTTCGTTGTACACTTGTTGAGCATAATCATCATTTGTTCTGTTTGGTTTCATCATTTGCTTCCTCATTAATCAATCTTATACATGGTCTTACATCTTTCTCATATCACTTTATAACTCAAAGCGTTACCATCACTATCATATTCCCATTCCACCCAACTATATATCATACCATCCATATTGCCGATTATCCATCGAATTTGATTGCCGTTCACATCATACACATACTCATCCCCTTGATCTCTCTTTCCATCAGAATCATAATAGATACATATAATTCGATTGCCATATACATCATATCTATACTCCTTACTCAAGTAAATAGTGCCATCTGCATAATAACGAGTATCTTTGATTTGATTACCGTTTAAATCATATCTATATTCATGCCAAGAATCTTTCGCTCCTGCAGGATTATAGGTAATACTACTGATTAAATATCCAATTTCATTATATTGATACTCAATCTGATATTCCTTGTTCCCATCAGTATCATAAGGAATATGTCTAGTTTGATTCCCTTGTTCATCATATTCACTTTCATACCACAGAGAAATCATCCCATTTGCATCCACTACAATATGTTTGGTTTGATTGTTATGTTCATCATATTCATACTCTTCTTGACTCTCTATGGTTCCATCAGCACTATATCTAATATATTTCATTAGATTCCCATGTTCATCATATTCATTCTCTCCTTGACTCTCTATGATTCCATCAGTACTATATCGGATATATTTCATTAGATTCCCATGTTCATCATATTCATTCTCACTACGTTTTATTTTATCAGAACTGTACTCAATACTTTTAACCTTCGTATGATTCTCATCATATATATATTCTACTTGATTCGATATTGTTCCATCAGAAGAATACGTATTTTTTTCAATCATATTACCATTCTCATCGTATTCATATTCATACCAAAGTTCTATCGTTCCATCTGTTAGATATTTTGTAATTTTAATTTCATTTCCATTGGTATCGTATTCTCTAACGCTCTTTTCCATTCCACTCCACTCATTGTAGCGTATTCGTTTGCTTTCATTCCCATTTTGATCATATTCCGATTCATACCATTCTACTACCGTTGCATCACTTCTATAAATTGTTGTATTAATGGCATTTCCATTTGCATCATTGCTAAATTCTTCCCAATGGGATATGGTACCATCTGTATGATAATATGTTGATTTGATTGGATTTCCATTTGCATCATTTTCGATTATAACGTTTTCCTCTATATCATTTTCTCTGATATCATTTTCAATCATAGTATTTTCACTAATATCATTATTACTAATATCTTCCCAATTAACGTTATCTGATTTTGGCCACATTAAAAATGCTAGGAAACCTGTGGTTAACAACATCACTACACTTAATATAGCACTTAGAAATTTTTCTTTCTTTAAATCAGTTTTACTTTCCATTTTATTGCTCTCTTTTCTTATGTAATATTATCGTCCTATTGATACACGTACTCATACTCTCCCCACGAACTAATACTTCCATCTTCATTGTAGACAATAGATTTCACTTGATTCCCATTGCTATCATACTCATATTCTTCCCACGAATAAATACTACTTCCTGCCTCATAGTACTCATACACCTTTAAATACTCATTAAAATACTCCAACTGACCATCTCCATTATAGGAAATGTACTTCACTTTATTTCCATTACTATCATACCCATACTCTTCCCACGAACTAACACTTCCATCTCCACTGTATGCAATATCCTTCACTTTATTCCCATTGCTATCATATTCTCTCTCATTCCAATAACTAATACTTCCATCTCCATTGTACGAAGTACCCTTCACTTCATTCCCATTGCTATCATATTCTCTCTCTGACCAACCGCTAATACTTCCATCTATACCATATCTAGTTGCCTTCACCAATAGCGCTTCTAATCCCATTCCTTGATTGGTTACTCCTCCCTCTTTATCCCCGAAGAAGAATCTATCACGAAAGCTCATAGCAATTACGATTCCCACTAAGAGAAGGAAAGCAATCTTTCTCTTTCTAGTATCTTGCCAAATATCTGTTACGATTTCCTTTATGTTTCCTATGATTCCCCTCTGTTTGATAGGGGCAGTCTGATCGGTTGGCTGTTGTAGTGCCACAGGAGGTACTGGTGCTTGTGGAGCATTTACACTCGCCCCACACTTGTCACAGAACTTACTATTTCCTTCTAATTGATTCCCGCATTTATTACAGAACATTTTGTTCTCCTCTTTCTTCATCTATTGGGTATACTGGCATAGATACTTATTTATATGTTTCATGAAGTTCCTTTATAGTTAGGTTACTCTTTTGTTATTACACTGTCTCACAAACCTTTTAATACTATTTCATAAAAACTTTTTTCTCTTGCATATTTTCCACGATGCTTTATTAGTATCGGAAATACCATTAAATCTATGCCAATATTAAACAAAACCAAAATTATTATAACAAAACTGTCCATATTAACCCAATAAAATACAGCTAAAATTTGGGCTAATAATGACATTAATAGAGTCACAAACATCATACTTGTATTAACCACTACATTATTAGAATTTTCCACATTAGAATCTAACAGAATTTTATTATCAACATAAGATTTCAAATTCTTTTTTACATCAACATCCTCAATCTTCTCTAACAATTCATTTATCTTCGGTGATAAATATATTAACTCTATCTTTTTATCTAACCATTCTTTCTTAATTAACTCGATTTGGCAAATTACACTTTCTAATATAGTAAAGTTTATCTCGTGTTCTATCATATGTATCATCTCCTCTGTTATTATTACGTTTTAGTTATTCTTTCTCTCATCTTCTAATCATTACTTTACTTATATCATTATCCAATACCTTTCGCTAAATTGAGTATTGAAGTCTCCCCTGTATTAGAATTTTCATACACCACTATCCTAACAATCACATTCCTATATGTATTACGTATTTGGAATCACTACCCACTCAATTTCTGAATACCTATCTTCAAATACCACGTAGCTCATATATAGAAAAGCAGATTCTGGTACTACCACCTGATCAATCGGGTTACTACCAAAAGCATCCGTCCCTATAGCCATTATACTATTCGTAAAGACCACCTCCCTTAATTAATTACTATCAAATGCTTTATCCCCTATAGACGTTACGGAATCTGGAATTACCACCTCACTTAATTGATTACCCCCAAATGCATACTTCCCTATAGACGTTACAGAAT
>JAWXVF010000287.1:0-4654 GCA_044425555.1 Eubacteriales bacterium | reverse complement strand
CAGGCAGACGAAGAAGTGATGGGAAAATTAGCAGAATTTGGTGTGAGGGAGTATGAATCGGTTTATCCTAAATTCCCTGTAGTAGCAGTAAGTGGAAAAGGATGGGAAGAAGTTATTTGGGAAACAACGATGAATACAAATAATATTGCAGAAGTATTGCAAAAATTAAGTGACGATTATAATGAAGCTTATGATAAAGAAATTAAAATAGGAAAGGCGCAAAGGTTAGTAATTAAAGATTACAATCCATTGACACCTGGGGCAGGAACACAAGAGTACTTAACTCAGTAGGAAATGCATTTGAAAATAGCAGGTATCAAACATGATATCTGCTATTTTAATCACTAAAATAAAAAGGAGTATTATTATGTTGCAAGAAAAAAAATCAACAATTCGAAAAAAAACGGGTTGGGACATGTCGATGGCATTCATGATTTTGCCAACGATTATTTTGTTTTGTGCAGTATCGGTCTATCCGTTTATTTGGCTCACAAAATATGTATTTTATGACTATAATGGCTTCATGCAATATTACATAGGGTTTGATAATTTTACACGTCTGTTTAAAGATTCTATTTTCTGGAAAAGTGTGTTAAACACATTAGAATATGCAGGTTTAAAGTTGTTATTCACGATGCCAATTTCATTGTTGTGTGCTGTGTTCTTAAGCAATAAGTTACGTGGAAAGAATTTTTTTAGAATTATATTTTTTATTCCAACAGTCATCAGTTCGGCAGTCTATAGTTTGATCTTTTTCTTTATTTACAGTCCTTATAATGGTGTGTTAAATAGTATTTTAATGTCTATGGGAATTACGGATAAGATGATAGATTGGTTAGGAAATCCAAGTATTGCAATGCTTTCTGTAGTAGTTGTAGCGGTTTGGGGTGGTTTTGGTAATTATATGATTTTATTTTTAGCAGGGTTACAAAGTATATCTAAAGATATTTATGAAAGTGCTGAAATTGATGGTGCTAGTAAGGTGGCTTGCTTTTTCCAAATAACACTTCCATTACTTGGACCAATCTTAAAAGTAATATTATTATTAGCAATTACAACTGCATTTAAGGATTATCAAAGTGTTATGGTTTTAACTGGTGGAGGTCCTCAAGATCGTACACAAGTTATGTTTTTATATGTGTATCAGTTGATGTTTGGAAATGATAATGCAACAACCTCACAATTACAAATTGGATATGGTGCTACCGTAGGATTGATGTCAGCATTAATTATAGGTGTAATCACTGGAATATTCTTAAAAGTCAGTAAAAAATTAGATAGTATCTACGAATAAGAAGGATGAAAAATAAGGTGAAAAAATCAAGTTTTAAAGGATCTATATTTATTTATTTATTTTTAGGAATTCTTACGGTTTTTACGGTCTATCCCATTTTATATGTAGTTTTTGGGTCATTTAAAACAAATCAAGAGCTAGTGGGTGGGGGTGTGAAATTACTACCCGAAGTATTTCAGTTTGGCAATTACGTAGAAGCGTGGAAATTAGCTAATTTTGGACGATACACCATTAATAGTATTGTATTTAGTGGTTTGGTTGCAATTGGCATTGTAACGATTAGTAGTCTAGTTGGATATGTATTTGCTAGGCGAGAGTTTGTAGGCAAAGGATTTATTTATGGTGTTTTGGTTGCATTTATGTTTGTAAATGTGGGAAGTGTATCTTTAAGACCATTGTTTGAACTAGCAGTTGATTTGAACTTACATCGTTCTATGGCGGCAGTAGTATTAATTAGTATTGGAACACATCAGGCAACCAATATATTTTTGGTTCGTGGATATATGAATACGATTCCCAAAGAATTAGATGAGGCGGCAACCATAGATGGCTGTACATTTTTTCAGATATTTTATTTGATTATATTACCAGTGTTAAAACCAATTATGGCTACAGTAGCATTACTTGCATTTCGTTCTGCTTGGAATGAATTTATTTTAGTTCAAATTTTCACCATTTCTAATGCGGCATTGAGAACCTTAACCGCAGGGGTTATTTCACTTCAAAACGTAGGAGATGGAGCGGCAGCATGGAATATTATGTTTGCAGGTTCGGCGATGTCGATTGTACCAATTGTTGTTGTTTATTTATTTTCTAGTAAATATTTTATGTCAGGAATGACTAGTGGTGCGGTGAAAGGATAAGGATAAAGATGAAAATACCAAATCATGGATTTATCAATCAATGGCTTGTGACGGATATGAAACAAACTCCCTTTGCAATAGATTCAGAAGAAAAACATCAAATTCGATATGAACAGCAAATGCGAAAAGAGGGAATTGTAAATATAAAGGAAAAACCTCAAATAGAGGGCACTTGGAATTATTATTATAGCTATCATAATTATTTTGTGGATTTGAGTACAACTGCAATTGAGCCTATGTATATGCACAGTTGTGCGGTAACAACGTTATTTGCACCAGAAGTAATGGAAGTTGATATTTGTATTTGGAATTATGCATCGGTAACTCTGTGGGTAAACCAAGGGTATATTTGTCAGACCGAAGCTGTTTATAAACCAATGAACAAGCGTGTTGTTACAGTTTCTTTGAATCCAGGAGAAAATGAAATTTTTGTGTTATTACAAAATGTAGGAGTGCGAGATACAAGGAATGTGTTTGGACTACAACTACTAACTAATCATTTAAACATTGAGATGGGACTTCCAAATGCTGAAAAGAATAAAAAATTCCAATTAGTAGCAAACTGGCTTGACGAAATTACTGTAAAAGAGGAAATGCTTGTTTTACCTAATGGACAATATCGTGCAAGCTTGAACTACAATGGGAAACAAGAGACACTAGAACAGGTGACTTACCAATTAGGATCACAGATCAAGAATTTTACGATATCAGTAGATTGTGATGGACAAATTTTAAAACGGGAATTTGAGATATATCATCACTGGAAGGCACAATATACGTCAGGTGAGCTGTTTACAGATATGGCGAAAGTGCCATTTCAAAAAAGAGGGAGTGGTGCCAACTTTAGTGTGTATTATGTTTTGGCACGATTTGCAACCAATCAAGTCACTGAAAAAGATTATGAATATTTGTTAGAAGACTTAGAGTGGATCGATAAAAGGATAGATTGTTCCGATTTTTTACTAGCAGGAATGATTCGCCTTTTTAAAAATTATTCATTACCAGAGCATATTAGAGAAAAGGCAGAAGCTGTATTTTTGAATTACCGCTATTGGATGGATGAAGAGGGAACCGACGGCATGTGTTTTTGGAGTGAAAATCATGCATTGATGTTTAACTCGGCACAAATGATCATTGGGGAAATGTATCCAAATCAAATATTTACTCGAAGTGGTAGAAGTGGAAAAGAACAATTTGAAGTAGGAGCAACCAGATGTAGACAATGGTTAGATTTAGTGGAACGTTGTGGATTTGAAGAATTTTGTAGTGCAACCTATACGCCTGTTACGTTAGCGGCACTTTTAAATGTATTAGACTTTTCTCCAGAAGATATTGCAAAAAGAGCAAAGAAATTGTTGGATCAAATCTTATTACAATTATCAAAGCATGTGTTTGATGGTGTCGTAATAGGACCTCAAGGGCGCGTGTATCGTAGCGTGATTTATCCATTTATGCAATCAGTTCAAGAATTTATTCATTACATAGATGAAACAACACCTTCTGCAAGAACATGCCCAGGTGCAGAAAGCATGTGGTTATCCTCTCTAGCAACTACAAGCTATGAAAGACCAGTTCATTTGATTAAAACCATGCAAGAACCTATTTCTGAGGTGTATTGTGCAGATTATGCAGAGATTCATTTGAATAAGCAACGAGATTTTATCTTAACCTCAGTAGCATCCCCAAGAGAAAATTTCACGATAGAAGAAGCAGAAGAGGCAAAATGCTTTTCTCTAGAATGGGTAAAGCAAATGAATGAATGCTATCATGGAAGTACACTATTTGAACCGGGAATCTATGGATATCAACAACATATGTGGTATGCAGCACTTTCACAGGATTGTATTGTCTTCACGAATCATCCTGGTGTTTCTACAGATAGAATGAGTATGCGACCAGGATATTGGTATGGAAATGGGATTTGTCCAGCAGTAAAACAACATGAAAATATGTTAGCCTGCATTTATCATATTCCACAAGAGCATCCAATCCATTTCGCGCATCTTTTCTTTAGTAAGCAAAGTTTTGAACAGGTAAGTCAAGTGGATGATTGGTTATTTGGAAAACTAAATAATGGTTATGTAGGAATTTGGTGTAATCAAGAACAAGAAGAGTTTGATGATGTTTTATCGGAATGTGAATATAGGGCATACGGAGATAACATTGCGTATGTTTGTATTTGTGGAAATCAAGAAGAGTATGGATCGTTTGATAGGTTTGTAAATCGTTGTAGGGAAAAAGAAATTGTATTTAATGAAACTGATTTAATATTAAATGTAGAAAATGACGAATTTATTCGTTATACTGTTCATGAGGATAAAAAACAGTATATTTAATAGCGGAAAGGACTTTTTATGAATCCTAATTTGATACAATTACATTGCAAAGATACAAGTGTGTGGATCAACCCAAAACGAGGCATGACAATAGAAAAACTCACCTATTGTAACGTAGATCTTATTGATTATGATGAAAAACGTGATAAAAATGGCGCCAC
>JAWXVF010000259.1:0-2292 GCA_044425555.1 Eubacteriales bacterium | reverse complement strand
TGATGAATTGCAATATGCGGGAAGAACATCTGGTGTTTTATTAGAGAGTGTGTTTGTAGATACGGTTCCTATTGCACCTAGTTGTCTCTATGAAGTGGGTGATATGAAAGGGATCCGATATGAACGATTGGAAGATCTAAAGGAAGTGTTTGCAACTATACTTGAAGAAGATGTGGTGAACTATAGAGTAGATAATAATAAGATTAGGGAAGTAGTCTATGGGAAGCAGCGTGTGAAAGAGGAGTTGACGAAGAGGCTGTTTGATGAGTAGAGAAGCATTCTGTGAAAAAGCCAAATTTGATATTCATGATGAGTAAAATATAGTGATGCAGAGTATTTATGAAACAGATAATTATAGGCTTATTGAGAGAATTGAGCAAAGGGCACGAAGTAACTACAATTGGCAATTCAGCGGGTGGCTTTATGGCGACCTTAGTAGGAGAAGCAATTCAAGCAACACATTGCCTTAGTTTTTCAGGACAATTCCATTTAGGTAATGCAAATGGTAAATTCATGGACATTTATATGGGAGAAATCAAGAAGGATAAAATTCTCTATAGAATAAAACAAAGTAATGTTCCTATTTATTTCTTCTATTCCAATAGGAATCAAAGTGATGTGTTTTATTTGTTTTCGGGTGGATGGAAAACGAATGTGGTGATGTTTGTTGATAAGATCTTGGATAAAAGTAGGTATAAAAGTGGGAATAAGAAAAGCGAGAGAAATTGCATGGTGGATATATAAACTGTTTTATTTACCTATAGCAAAATTTATTATAGAATGTAAGACAGATAGTATTATTAAGCAACGTGTTTTTTATGATTCAGGTTTAGTGTTAAAAGGAAAGAATTTTATAGGACAGAATACATATGCTTCCAATATAGAGATGGGATATGCAGCTTATGTAAGTCGGGATTGTTATCTGATTAATACCAAAATTGGTTCATATACATCAATAGGGAATTATGTAAAAATCGTTAGTGGAAAACACCCTATACATGATTTCGTATCGACACATCCATCAACTTATGCTAGCAAGACGCTCATGGGACTAAGCTATGTTAAGGATAATATATTTTTAGAACACGAATATGTTGATGGAGATGGAAAATGGTCAGTGTCTATAGGGAATGATGTATGGATTGGTGATAATGTTACAATAATGGAAGGGGTGTGCATCGGAGATGGAGCAATTATTGGATGTTCATCTCTCGTTACGAAGGATGTAAAAGCGTATTCGATTAACTATGGAATACCGTGTGAATGTAGAAGAAATAGATTTGAAGAAGAAGAAATCAGAAAGTTATTAGAATTGAAGTGGTGGAATCGAGAGGAAAGTTGGATTAAGGAACATATTAATAAGTTTACTAATATTAGAGAATTTTTAAAGGAGGAAGTATGAGTCAGTATGCAATTATAGTAGTTGCCTATAATAGGCCAGATAGTTTAAAGCGACTTTTAAAATCAATAGAGAGTGCGAATTATTTAGGTGATGAAGTTACATTGATTATTAGTATTGATAGAAGTAACACTAATGAAGTTACAAGAATAGCAGAACTGTTTGAGTGGTGTAATGGTAAGAAAGAGATACGAACATTTGATTGTAACCAAGGTTTGCGCAGGCATATATTAGCGTGCGGTGAATATTTAGATACGTATGAAGCGGTAGCAGTATTAGAAGATGATATTGTCGTATCACCTCATTTTTATAATTACATGAAACAGACGATAAATTTTTATGGTGATGATGATCAAATTGCGGGTATATCACTTTATAAACATGAATGGAATGTAGTTGCCAATCTTCCATTCCATCCGTTAGATACCCAATTTGATACTTATTTTATGCAGTTTGCTCAATCGTGGGGCCAGATTTGGTTACGAAAGCAGTGGAATGAGTTTATAAAATGGTACAAAGAAAATCCAGATATTTTTCATGAAGAGAACAAGAAATTTCCACATACTATTGCATCGTGGTCAGATTCATCTTGGTTGAAATACCATATAAGATATTGTGTAGAAACTAATAAGGTATTTGTATATCCATATGTGTCCTTGTCCACATGTTATACAGAGGTTGGAATTCATAATAAAACTTCAATTAGCCGATACCAAGTACCCATGCAAATGTCATACGTGGAAAAGTATAACTTTATGAAATACGCTAATCAGTCATTGTGTTATGATGTGTATATGGAGAATGTGCAACTTGCCAATCAATTGAAAACACAATATGGGAATGTGTGCATTGATTTATACGGAAAGAAAGATTGGTTATATATCGATGAAAAT
>JAWXVF010000258.1:0-2295 GCA_044425555.1 Eubacteriales bacterium | reverse complement strand
AAACAAATCCACAATACATAGAAACTATTTGGGGTGTCGGATATCGCTTTAAAATTTAAGGAATATTTAGGGAAGGTATGGAATTCTTATGAATCAAGTAGTTCTACATGAAGATACGCACTTACTAGTTGTACATAAGCCAGCTGGAATTGCTACGCAGACGAATCGCATTGGTGAGGTTGATTTGGTGAGCCAGATGAAGAATTATGTAAAGGGTAATTATATAGGAGTGATAAACCGTTTGGATCAACAGGTAGAGGGGATTGTTTTATTCGCCAAGACTCAGGAAGCAGCTAGGTTGTTATCTAGACAAATGCAAGAGAATCAAATGCAGAAACAATATAAAGCATTAGTAGTAGGCATTCCGAAAACTAGGGAAACATTAGTACATTACCTAAGGAAGGAGCAAAAGGGAAATCGTTCCTGTGTAGTAGAGCAAGGAACACAGGATAGTAAAAAAGCAAGTTTATCATATCAAACAATACAACAATATGAAGGATTACTGACGAAAGAAAGGATATCCTTACTTTCTGTTTACTTAGAAACGGGGCGACACCATCAGATTCGAGTGCAGTTTGCTCATGAAGAGATACCTATAATTGGCGATTTTAAATATGGGAATGACGTGAGTAAGGAGATTAGTTGCCAATTAAAGATAGAGGGAATTGCTTTATGTGCAGTTGGTTTGATGTGCATTCACCCTATACAAAAAAAGAAAATAGAATGGAATGTGGAGCCTAATTGGATGAAACTAACAGAAAAATTACATTGTATTTAATCATACTTTTATAAAAATAACCTATACTAATCTTATAGAGGAAATAAGAGGTGAGTATGGGTTATTTTTCATTTTTACAATTAAATCGGTATATACGAGTATTTATTCTATCGGTAGTGGTGTATCTAGGAATGCAATATGTAGTGCCTCTTATATGGCCATTCATTATAGGAGGGATTGTAGCTAAATTATTATACCAACCTACTTGTAAAATTCAACGAAAAACGAATCTTCCTATGGGGATTGTAAGTTTTGTTATGGTGCTATTTACAGTAACAACTACATTGATAATTGTATGGGTGGTAGGAAATCAAATGTTCTATCGTATGAAAGATATTATTGCTTATGGTCACCATATGGAAGAGGAAATAGAATCGTTTATTAATATGTGTTATTGGCAGATTGAACGTACATGGGGATTAGAACAAGGTCAAGTAGAAATCTTTCTAATGGATCATGCAAGCATTGCTATTGATAATATGCAAGTGAATTTATTACCACGTGTGATGGCAGAATCATATGGATATGTGAAATGGATTGTGGCAACTATTGCCACGATTATTGTTACAGTAATTGCTACACTTTTAATTGCCAAAGATTATGAGAAGATGAAAAATTATATTTATTGCCATGAAGAACTTCGCAAATCATGTGGGGTGTTAATCAAGGTGGGCGAGATGCTTCAAATATTTTTGAAATCACAATTGATTATTATGAGTATTATTACGATTATTTGTGTGGCAGGATTTTTTCTGTTAGAACCAGAGAGTGCTATTTATTTAGGAGTGGTAACAGGATTATTAGATGCTGTTCCGTTTATTGGAACAGGAATTGTATTCATTCCATTAGCAATGATTTATTTGATTCAAGATCAAGTTACAAAAGCTATTTTGGCAATTATAATCTGGCTATTATCGAGTTTAGTTCGAGATTATTTAGAACCAAAGTTTATTGGGGATAAACTAGGGTACTTACCCATTATTATATTACTTACTATCTATTTAGGAATACAAATATATGGAATTATGGGAATTTTATTAGGACCCATTTCTTTTATGCTTGTAAATGAGTGGAATGCTTTATTAGAGGTAGATACTTCTTTAGAACAAACGAAGAAACAGAATTAGTAGTTGACATTTCTTAGGAAGTTCAATAAGATAGAAGGATAAATGAGAAAGGCATGGTTTACAAAATGGGGAAAGAGAAAAAGTTAGTAGAGTCAATTACATCAATGGAAGTTGACTTTGCACAATGGTATACAGATGTAGTGAAAAAGGCTGAATTAATCGACTATTCAAGTGTGAAAGGTTGTATGATTATTAAGCCAGCCGGATACGCAATTTGGGAATTAATACAGAAGCAATTAGATGATAACTTTAAGGAAACAGGTGTGGAGAACGTATATATGCCAATGTTTATTCCAGAAAGTTTATTACAAAAAGAAAAAGACCATGTAGAAGGATTTGCACCAGAAGTAGCATGGGTAACACATGGTGGATTAAATCCGCTTCAAGAAA
>JAWXVF010000257.1:0-2295 GCA_044425555.1 Eubacteriales bacterium | reverse complement strand
CTCAGGTACTAATTGCGGTTTATAGACAGTATTTCGTAGATGGTCACATCCTTGTAAACCATATAATTTCATTAAAAAGGTCAAATCTAATGCACCCGAAACCGAATAAATATCTTCTTTTTGTATATTCAATTCTTCTTTTAAAATAGACAATAAGCGTTCATCCATTCCCTCATCAATTTCTAAACGAATGACTTGACCCCATTGACGTTTCTTTATCTGCTTTTCAATTTCTTTTAATAAATCTGCTGCTTCTTCCTCTTCTATGGTTAAGTCTGCATTTCTCATAATACGAAAAGGATGCACGCATACTACTTCGTAATTAGAAAATAATTTATTAATATTTCCCTCTATCACTTCCTCTAATAGAATAAATTTTTCTACGAATTCATTCTTACTTGGCAACATAACAATTCTAGATAACACACTAGGCACTTGCACCATCGCAAAGTCTAATTCTTTCTGTTGCTTCTTGCGTATTAAGGCTCCTATATTTAAAGTTTTATTACGTACTAAGGGAAAGGGTCTAGAAGAATCAACTGCCATAGGAGTTAAAACTGGATAGACATTTTCCATGAAATAGCGATCTATATATTTACGCTCCTCTTCTGTTAGATTTTCATGTTTTTCTACAATAACAATGCCTTGCTCTTTTAACAGCGGAACAATGGATCTTGTGTACGTTGTGTATTGTTGTTGTACTAATTGATGGGTTGCTAGATTTAATTGTTGTAGTTGTTCTATGGGTGTTAGACCCGATATATCTGTTTTCGTATATTTGGCATTGACCATATCACGTAAGGAAGCTACTCGCACCATAAAAAATTCATCTAGATTAGATGCTGTAATACTTAAGAATTTAGCTCGCTCTAGCAACGGAATCATTTGATCTCTCGCTTCCTCTAATACTCGTTTATTAAATAGAATCCAACTCATTTCACGATTACTATAATATTGCGAGTTTTTATATTTCCCTTTTTCTTTCACTGAATTCTCCTTATAGATTACGTTTCTGTTTTAAGGTAACCGAAACACCAAACACATCCTCAAATAATTTGCTACGCTCTTCTACTAACCCTCTTTCTAGCAAAATATTTTCTGCCGAGTCCACTGTTACTAGAAGTTTACTGCCTTTATGAAATGCCTTAATCTCTTTTAACTTTACCTTATGACTCTTGTTAAATACACTTGCCACTCGTAACATAGCGGTTAACTTACCAATTATTAGATACATAGGATGATCAATGGGGTGTAGTTGAGACATATGAATATAATAATCATAATCTACATGAGTATACTTTGCCACACACGCCACAATAATTCGTTCCTTATGAGATAGCCCAATAATCTCCGTTCCCATAATGATACTGTAGGAAGACTCTCCTACCAACGACAAACTAATATACTTTCCTGTATCGTGTAAAATAGCAGCTGTACGAAGCAATAACAATTCTCGCTCTCCTAATCCATGTAACTTTTGAGCTGCATGAAAAATAAGTGTTGCATTGTTTTCTTCTCGCATCGTTCTCTTCTTACCAATTTCATATTTCCGATTTACTTGGTAAGCTGAATGAATCACATCTCTATCAAAATCATGAACCTTAGGTAAACAATTCTGTTCATATGCATACTCATATGCGATTCCATCACACAAGGAAACCCCTGGAGCCCAGATAGATTTTACATTCATTATTTCTGTAATTCGCTTCAAAATAATAGAAGCTAAGTGTAGCAAGACTAATTGATCTGCATTGATAGGATATTGTTTACTTAATTCTTCTTTGTTATTCTCACGTAATTCCCTCACAAATTCATCAAATATTTCGATCTCAATCTCATCATTTTCAATATGAAATCGCTCCTTAGGGAATAATACTGATACATAATCATCCACAATTGATACGGTTTCAATCTTAATATCTTTTAAATATAATTTCTTAAAGGTACTAAATTGATTCATAATCAATTCATCTACAAGTCCCTCTATTTGAGATTGCACAGGTTTTAATTTCATTAATTTATCACGTAAACGCAATACCCCTAATCGAATATTTTGTGTAGTAACAATACTTCCCTCTTCAAACAATGAGATTTGTATACTTCCTCCACCAATATCAATAATAGCCGTTCCTTTTTCCGTATCATTTTGAAAACGATTACCCCGTAAGATAATAGATTTATAATCCAATAAACGCTGTTCTGAATTAGCTAAGACCACCACAATCAATCCCGTTTTAATACGAATCTGTTCTAATATTAAGAGCGAATTCCTTGTCTCACGTAAAGCACTAGTCC
>JAWXVF010000256.1:0-2302 GCA_044425555.1 Eubacteriales bacterium | reverse complement strand
GGATGAAGTTCGAGTGATGAATAAAATTCAAACCATGCCCAAGGGGATGAGACCTATCGTATATTCAAATGCAACAAAAAATGATTTATCTTATTATACATATTTAAAAGATTGTAGGTATCGAGTGAAAGCTCATTTTGAATGGAATGAAAATAGACCAGAATTAGCTCATGATCGCAATGAACACAAGCATTATCAAATTGCAAAACGAATGTTAGCAAGAGGTGGAAGAAGAGATGTTTTCTTGGGCACGAGAGAATGTCAAGGATATGTAGAACCTTGTGATTTTGAAGAAGGAATTAGTGCATATGAGGATACTCCTGAAATGGCATTTGGATTAATGTATCATGGGATTACCTATGCTGATGAGGCGTATGATGAGCAGACGAAAGGAAACATGACGTTACGTTTTTGGCGACCGGTTATGAAGCAAGGTGTTATTTCTTTTCTTCGTCCAGAGGAATGTGATGTGACGAAAATTGTTAGAAGCATGGAGATGAAATCATTTGGAGAAAAAGAGTTTATTGGTCTTCAAGAATTTGGAGAAGAAATGGATGAGGAGGTGTTCTAATGGGACTTTTTCAGCAAGCAATGTTAACATATGATAACCTAAGTGAGAAAGTAGGTGTATTGCAAGAAGGAAAAAAAGAGCCTCTTTGTCCAATTGCACATATCATTGCTAAGGCGCAAATAGAAGTAACCATAACGAAAGAAGGAAACTTTGTAGATGCGAAAATTGTAGATAAAGATAATGAAAAAACGGTTATTCCTGCTACAGAAAGTTCAGCTAGTCGTTCTTCAGGAATAGCACCTCATATCTTATCAGACCAATTAGGATATCTTACGAAAATAGTACAAAATGAAAAGAAGAATAAAGAATCTAAATTTGAAGTGTATATGAATCAGCTAAAAGATTATATGGAATTTGAAAATGCTCATGAAAAAGTTGTATCTATTTATCAATATATGAAAAAAGAGTGCTTGTTAGAGGATCTTATAGCAAGTGAAATTCTTAAAAAAGATGATAAAGGAAAATTGCAAGGGAAGATAAATGGAGTGGAATATGAAAAATGCATGGTGCGATGGGTTGTATTTTCAGATGAAGATAAAATGCATGAGGAATGTTATCGAGATTCTACACTTTTTGAAAATTGGCAAAAATATGTACTAAATAAAAATGAAATAGTAGATTTGTGTATATTAACAGGGGAACAGACTGTAATTACTCAAAATCATTCCAAAGGAGTAATAGCTAAAGATAATGGCGCAAAATTATTATCAGCCAATGATACGACTGGATTTACTTATAGGGGGAGATTTACGAAAGTTGATCAATTGCCGAATATAGGGTTTGAAGTAAGTCAAAAGGCACATTTAGCTCTTCGTTATTTAATAGCTAATGATGGTTGTTATATGGGAGATAGTAAATCAGGAAGAACTTTCTTATGGTGGAATCCTAAAGGAAAAGAATTAATTAAATTCGACGAATTTGGTTTTCAATCAAAGGAAGAAACAGCTGAAATGAGTTATAAAGAACAATTGTTTCAAACATTAACAGGGTATCAGAAACGTTTTGCTGTAGAGGATGATGTTATTGTAGCATCTTTTGAAGCTGCAACAACTGGACGATTAGCTATTACTTATTATAGCGAATTAAAGGCAAATGATTTTTTTGAACGAGTTACTAATTGGTATGATGAAATTATTCTTTCAGAACGTTATATTCCAACTTTTAAAAATATAGTTGAATACGCTTTTGGGCGTGAAAATGAGAAGGGCTGGTTTGCGGTAGATGGTAATGTGTTGAAAAAAGAAAGTCAAGTTTTAATACAATGCATGTTGGAGGGTAGGAAAATACCGATTTATTATGTAAAAAAACTCGCTGGAAGAGCTACAAAGCAAGTGTTATATGATAAAAAAAATAGAAATCGTATCTTAATTACTACCTGTGCAGTGATTAGAAAATATTACAACAATCAATTGGAAAAGGAGGAATTTAAATTGAATTTACAAGAAAATAGTACAGACAGGAGTTATTTATTTGGTAGGTATTTAGCATTGGCTGAGAATATTGAATATCAAAGTTATTCTCGCGATGAAAAGGGGAAAAGAGATCCTAATGCTTTAAGAATGCAAGCAGCATTTGCGCAAAAACCGTTTACCACGTTTCGTATACTAGAAGAACGATTGTTGCCATACAAAAATAAATTGAGTGAAGGGAGTAAAGTGTATTATAAAAATTTAATTCAAAGTATTATATGTCAATTAGATATGGCATCTATGGATGAATTAAATAAACCAT
>JAWXVF010000255.1:0-2303 GCA_044425555.1 Eubacteriales bacterium | reverse complement strand
CTAACGGATACGTAGTTCCTGCTAAAGCACCTGCTCCTAAAGGACATAGATTTAATCGTGCATAAATATCTTGCAGTCTAGAACGATCCCGCTTAAACATCTCAAAATAAGCACCCATATGATGTGCTAAAGTAATAGGTTGTGCCTTCTGCAAATGGGTAAATCCTGGCATATACGTCATCGTATGTTCTTTCATAATCCCTAATAAAGTTTCTAAGAGCGTCTTCAGCATTTCGTCAAGTACCACCACTTCTTGCCTTGTATACAATTTCATATCAAGTGCTACTTGGTCATTTCGACTTCTTCCTGTATGTAACTTCTTACCCACATCACCAATGCGATCAATTAATGTTGCTTCTACAAAACTATGAATATCTTCATACTCTTCTGTAATAAGCAAAGTTCCTGCTTCAATCTCACTTTGAATGGCAACTAACTCTTTTACAATGATATCCTTCTCTTCTAAAGTAAGAATTCCATTCTTCTCTAGCATTACTACATGAGCAATGCTACCTTCTATATCTTGTTGATATAATCTTCGATCAAATCTAATAGATGCATTGAACTCATATACCAAATCTTTCGTTTCTTTGGTGAAACGTCCACCCCATAATTGTGCCATGTGATTCCTCCTGTCACAACTGATTCGTTGTATTATTAAATCCCTACCTATGGTATCATAAATCAGAGATTCTTTCAAGAAGTTCTGTATGAAATATTCTCTTTATATACTCCTATAATTTTTGTATAAATTCGGTTTTCTATCCACTTGTTCCTTCCATTAACTCATAGGTCACCTCTCCGTCAGTCATAAAAACAAACTCCTTACCCCCTTTAAACCTATCAATTATTTTAAAATCCAAATTTTATAGAATTGAATGCTTTTTTCTAAATCATTTACTGTTATATTTATATGGTTATTTTAATCATATTATTTCCTCACATTCCCGTTATATAGCATAAATTAATTGAATTAACTATCCTATTGTACCACATAATTATCATTGTTTCAAATTATACACTAACCCCCTATATTTTCAAGTTGTGCCGTACCATTATTAAAATTAATATTATCCAAACTCTCTTCATTTTGAGCGATATGATATCCTCCAATGGTAATTCCAGATAAATCCACCTGCTGAAACCCCTTTTTATTTTTTAGAAATATGACAAGCATAATCAAGCATATAATAATTACAACAATAATTATTATTCTTTGACGTTTTTTTGTCCTCCTTAATAATTTTAGTATAAAACTGTTTTAATTGCTCTATATCTATATAACGAACCACATTTCTTATATGTGACACTTTAATGATTTTTTTTTATATACTCTCCATCTATCTGCCACATTTACACCATGTAGTTTTGAGTAGTTATTGGACTTTAACTTGTTTTGCAGCCTTATCCCTACCTAATTCCTTATGTGATTTCTGTTCGTCAGACCAAAGATTGGCCTTCCGAATTCCTTCAGATTCCACCTCACGGTGGACACCCTTGTCATTGACTATGTCTTTCCTACTACTAGGGTAGACTCGGAACTTTAACCCATTAGATTGTACCCATGCTGGGTACACAAAAAGACGAAACTCATTAAGTTTCGTCTTTTTCTTTATGGCAATTTTTGCAAGAGTTACATTGACTACATCCAATGCATTGTACACCCTTTTTTTTCGCCTTTAATACATAGTATAATGCTGCTGTTAGAATAAGTATAACAACAGCAATTGTAATAATATCAACCATATTATCTATCCATTCACTTGTTCCAAATTCTTATTCGTCTTTTGAATCAACATTACTACTACACCTATTAAGATTGCTGTAACGATGAATCCTGGTAAGAATCCATTTCCAGGTGTTCCTTCTGTCATTAACGTACCAATTTGGTAGGTTAAAAATGCTACTACATAAGCCACACCAAACTGTAAACCTACGCCACCCCATAACCATTTCTTACTATTCATTTCAGAATTCATAGCACCAATTGCTGCAAAACATGGTGGTGTAAATAAGTTAAACATAAGATAAGATAATGCTGCCACTGCTGTAAGCCCCATAACTGCCGAAACATCTGATGCACCACCAACTAATTCCAACTCGTCTACATCTATAAAGTTTGTAATAGAATATACAACTGCTAAAGTTCCTACTACATTTTCTTTAGCAATAAAACCTGTGATTGCTGCTGCTGCAAGTTGCCATGTACCAAATCCTAAAGGAATTAATAATAAAGCAAATGGTGAAGAAATACTTGCTAAAATAGAAGTTGATTCTAATCCTTCTTCTACTTCTTGGAAACT
>JAWXVF010000254.1:0-2326 GCA_044425555.1 Eubacteriales bacterium | reverse complement strand
CCTACCTTACTCTTATTCTCTGTTCCATCCGCATGGATCAACAGACGATCAATTTCCCCTTGATTCATTCCATTATGCCCTATAATAGCAGGTGCTAGAATGGTGTGAATATTGTGAATGGCACGTTTCACTCCTTGCCCTAAGTAACGCTTTTCTCCATCTCGTAACTCCACCGCTTCAAATCGTCCTGTAGATGCTCCTGATGGCACTGCTGCCCGACCTGACCACATCCATTCTATGGTTACTTCCACTTCTACTGTCGGATTCCCTCTAGAATCTAGTATTTCTCTACCTACTACACTTGTAATATTTCTTTTTATATTCATAATAAAAGCCTTCCTTTTTTTACAGATTTTCTAATAGAAATTATTCCTATTTTTATTATCTGCAAAAAGAAAAGCTTTATACCTATTGAATAATTGGCAAAAAGAGGGTTTATTATTTGCCCTCTTTTTTGAAACTTTATTATTCAATTTCTTGTGATTCTTCTTTGACTGCCACAACTGGTGTTGCTGCTACAACTTCTGATGTCGCAGCTGATTCGTTTGATCCACTCTCTGGTGTTGATGCTTCTGCTGCGTCTGGCGTTGATACTTCTGTTGTAACGTCTGACGTTGATACTTCTGTTGTAACGTCTTGCGTTGTCTCTGTAGCTGGACCCGTACCTTCTTGTGTATCAGATTGGTTTACTTCCTCAGACTCGCTTGATTCTTCCTCAGACTCGTCTTTGGATTCCACTTCTTGTTCTGCATTAGAACCGTTTCCGGATTCCGCATTCTCACCTACTTCTTCATCTGAACCGTTTTCGGATTCCGCATTCTCGCTTGGTTCTTCATCTGAACCGTTTTCGGATTCCGCATTCTCGCTTGATTCTTCATCTAATTCGTCTTTGGATTCCACATCTTGGTCTAATTGCGTATCTTCTGGTGTATCAACTGATTGGTCTGCTTCCACATCTTCAGTTGCATCTTCTTCTAACACAACTTTTTCACTTATACTGATATCTTCTAAGATTAATGAGGTTGCTGATGTACTTTCCCAATCAGCTGGTCTACCTTTTACATCCTCCACATGATCCACTGCCGACCAATCAGAATCCTCATTATAAAATAGATCAGTATTAAACAAAGTTACATATGTTAAGCTCTTCAATTCCGACAACACACTTATATCACTTATACTATTATCATGCAACTCTAACCTTGTTAAGTTCGTGAACCCTGCTAATGCACTTATATCAGTTATATTTGAACTCCCTAAAGAAAGCGTGGTACCGATTACTTCCATCGCATCCTCATAAGTCAACGACTCCATCTCTTCATATTGCATGTCTGAAAAATATTTGTTATATATTGCCAATTTCAAAGAGTCATCCTCCTTCGACCACTCAATGAGAGTTTTTACATCTAAGTCTGAATCTGTTTCGCCTTCTGTGCTGTCTTCGCCTTCTGTGCTGTCTTCGCCTTCTGTACCGCCTTCACCTTCTGTGCTTCCTGTACTTCCCGAATTATCCGAACCACCCGTATCGTTTGAACCTCCTGTACTTCCTGTAGTTCCAGATGTACTAGATGTGGTCGCAGATTCTGATGTACTAGTAGTTTCTGATACACTTGTTACTGGTATTGTAACTACATTCCCATTAAAGTCCGTAACCGCAATTCCCACCATATTACATGATTCCACTGTAACTAGCACTCTATTTTCGTCTTTTCCAAAGAGTTCATAATGATTGTAATACGCTAATTTATTATCTTGAAACGCTTCCACTAAATCTGGATAGGCACTTTTATAAGCATACACATCAAATCCTGGTATCACGTCTCTCGATTCGTTGATACCATATTCTACAAAGTGTTTATATAATGCACTTTTTTCTGTACCATATAATTCCACAACATCCGGATTCATCATTGCGTAATACTGCTCATCAAAGAAGTCATAGAAACTACCTGTTTGATATATGGTTAAAATCTGTTCTGATGCAATTTGATGTACACTAGCTAATGAGCTTGCAAGAATCTTTCCAGTAAAATCCGTAACCGTAATTCCTGCCCTATTACACGCTTCCACTGTAACTAACACTCTGTTTTCTTCCCGTCCATAGAGTTCATAATGGTTATAATACGCTAATCTATTATCTTGAAATGCTTCTGCTAAATCTGGATAGGCACTTTTATAAGCATATACATCAAAATCTGCTATGGCATTTCCAGATTCATTGATTCCATATTCTATAAAGTGTTTGTATAATGCACTTTTTTCTGTTCCAACTATTTCCACAACATCCGGATTCATCATTGCATAGTACTGCTCATCAAAATAATCA
>JAWXVF010000046.1:0-17696 GCA_044425555.1 Eubacteriales bacterium | reverse complement strand
TCATTCCTCTTGCTTCTACTTTCGCCATTAATTCCTTATAATCATGAATACGTTGTCCACCTGTAGTAATCTCCATTCCTCTAAATAAGCAATCAAAACTGACAGTGAATGTTGTATCTTCCGGATCATCCATAGCATAAAACGGTCTTTTCTTACTTGGATAATGGGTCACGAAAACAAAATCTGCATCATATTCTTCTTTGAATAACTGGCTAATCAACACTTCTTCTTCTGGTTCTAAATCGTATGGATTACGAATATTACGATCATACTTCTTTGATACCATTTTCTTGGCTTCATCAAAACGTACACATGGAATATTCATTACATTTGGTAAAGTAACATTTAGAATCTTTAATTCTTTCGCGTATTCCTCTGCTAATAATTCCATAATATACTGTAACGCACCTACTTCCATTGCCATCACATCTTCAAAACTATCAATATAACCCATTTCAAAATCTAATGATGTATATTCGTTTAAGTGACGTTTTGTATTATGCTTCTCTGCACGAAAGACTGGTGCCGCTTCAAATACACGGTCAAATACACCTACCATCATCTGTTTATAGAATTGTGGGCTTTGTGCTAATACTGCAGGTCTATGAAAATAATCTAACTTAAAGATATTCGCTCCCCCTTCTGCACTTTTTGCACCAATCTTAGGACTTCGAATCTCTGTAAATCCCTCTAAAAATAAAAAGTCACGAAACCCTCTTACAATTCCTTCTTGAATACGAAATTTAGCACGTTCTTTCATATTTCTAAGAGAAATAGGCCGAAGATTTAGATTGGTTTCTAAGGTAGTGTTCATCTTCCACTTACTAATTGGAATTGGCATCGGTTCTGCTGCTGTAGATAAAATAGTCACTTCTTGCATTTGTAATTCCATACCGTTTGGTGCTTTTTCATTAATAGCAATGATACCTTTTGTACAGATAGCATCTCCATCATGAATGTCTTTAATGGAATAATTAGTAACACCTTCCTCGTATACACATTGTAATAACCCTTCTCGTTTTCTAAGCACTACAAATGCTACTGTTCCCATGTCACGAATGGTATGAATTGTTCCATTTACACTGACTTCTTTCCCTACGTAATCACCTGTTAATAACTCTCCTAGTTCTACTGTTTCTTTTCGATTGACTCCTGTTAATGTTTTCATTGTAATGTATTCCTTCCTTTTTTTCATTCTATTCCGCCATTTTTCGTACAAAAAAATCCCGAGATATCACCATATCTCGGGACGAATTATTAACTCCGTGGTACCACCCGAATTGAGAAAGCACCCTTTCCCCACTCTTATCACGTAACGTGTGAATCCGTATTATTCTAGTATCTACCAATCTAACGATTCCTTGCACAAGCGTATCATTACTTGATAAATAGTTCCAATAATCTGCTCTAGAGTGTTCCCTTTCTTACTTCTAACGTATTGTGCTCTCAGTCGCTGACACAATCTTCCTGTCGCCTTCCCTAAGAAGAGTCTCTTTCATTGCATTTATTCTCTTATTATTCTAATAAGTATGCTACCATACTATTCTAAATTACGCAAGCAAATTCCTTCACTTCTTACAATTAACTACGCTATCTCAACTTACTAACGACTTAATCAATGATTGTTTAATCAACGATTACTAAGTCATCCCAATCATCACTTGGTACAAGACCAATATAGGTTTTTCCTGTATTTAACGTAATCTCTTCCCCAGTTTCTAGATGGTAATACTTGGTTGGTGCTGTAATAGATAGCTTTGTCCAGCGAATTGGAATCGCATTTCCATTTGTTATATAATATCCAAGACTACCTTCTCCAATTACATTAAATACCATATAACCATTTACATCTAATTGTGTAAAGGTACACTCTTGAATAATTAAATTTTTAAATGCTAACTGTGCATTATCATTACCTGGGTCTAAGTGTGGATCACCATATTCTGAATATTCGTATAGTTCACTTTCTTCGTTGTATGTTAATGTAGAACTATTATGAGGAAATGGAAGTTGCACTTCTGATGCACTCACCCCATCTTCAAAGTAAATAGGGGTTTGTTCTGGTACAAATTGAAAATGTGGTGCTTCATAAGTGTCTGTATATTCATTAGACACACTTGACTTATTCGTAAATGCTTTTTCTAGGTCACCTGTAACAATGTATTCTGTAAATTCTGTAGCTTTTCCATTGTTTACTCTTGAAAATACTCCATTAAAGTTCTGTAAATAATCTTGTCCAATATAGTCATTAATATAGAACGGACCACCATCATGACATAATATAGCATTCCATCCTGCTGCTAGAATACAGTTAGTTGGACGCGTACTACGAATACTTCCAAGTTGTTCGATTTGTTCCCAGTCTTTTACAAGAACCATCAAACGAGTAATTCTCTCATTAGCAGTACTATTCATCATCTCATATACAATATCTGCTTCTGATACACCATAATGAGGAAGTGCTGTAATCTCATTATCCACCATAACTGCAAGTGGTCTTTGGTCTTTTAAACTTTCATCAATTAATTCATTAGTCAACTCACTACGATACATTCCTTCTGGAATAATATCTTCGTAGACTTCCTCTTCCTCTTCTACCTCTTCTTCCATTGGATCATCTAATACGATTACTTCCGTAACTGGTTGTACTTCTTCCTTACTTCCACAACCGGTAAAGAAAGCTAGCGTACACATTACTAATATAAACTTTGCTGAATTCTTCATTATAAAAATGCCTCTCTTTCGTTTCCTGTATCGTAAACATTCTGCATACGATTTATCATTTTTAATATATAAAACCAATTTATTTTATCATACTTATTCTTATCTGAAAAGCTTTTCTTTTTAAATTGTTCTATTTTTTATGCATTCTTTTCTTTATTTCTTATTTTAAATGATAAACACTCGCTTCTTGTCTATTGCTTGACAACCTTTTCTTTTCTTCCTATAATAAAGATACGAACAGAGAGAGAGGAAAAAACATGAAGATTTATGAAGAATTGCAACGTCGTGGTTTAATTGCCCAAGTAACTGATGAAGAAGAAATCAAAGAATTAATCAATACTGGGAAAGCTACATTTTATATAGGATTTGATCCAACTGCTGATAGTCTACACGTTGGACACTTTATGGCACTTTGCCTTATGAAACGTCTACAAATGGCTGGTAATAAGCCCATCGCTTTATTAGGTGGTGGTACTGGAATGATTGGTGATCCTTCTGGTAGAAGCGATATGCGACAGATGATGACTCCAGAAATCATTCAACATAATTGTGATTGTTTCAAAGAACAAATGAGTCGTTTTATTGAATTTGGCACGGATAAAGCACTTCTAGTCAACAATGGAGATTGGTTATTAGACTTAAATTACGTAGAATTATTACGAGAAGTAGGGGCTCACTTTAGTGTAAATCGTATGCTTAGTGCCGAATGTTATAAACAACGTATGGAGAAGGGTCTAAGCTTTTTTGAATTTAATTATATGATTATGCAAAGTTATGATTTCTATGCACTTTATCAAAAATATGGTTGTAATCTACAATTTGGTGGCGATGACCAATGGAGTAATATGCTTGCTGGAACAGAATTAATCCGACGTAAATTAGGAAAAAATGCAGGTGCTATGACCATTACTCTTCTCCTTAATTCTGAAGGAAAGAAAATGGGGAAAACGCAATCAGGTGCTGTTTGGCTTGACCCTAAGAAAACCTCTCCTTTTGACTTCTATCAATATTGGAGAAATGTAGGCGATGCTGATGTGTTAAAATGTATTAAAATGCTCACATTCCTACCAATTGAAGAAATTGAGAAGATGGATACTTGGGAAGGAAGCCAATTAAATACTGCCAAAGAAATCCTTGCGTACGAATTAACAAACCTGGTACATGGGGATGTAGAAGCCACCAAAGCCCAAGAAAGTTCTAGAGCATTATTCGCTAGTGGAACTGCTGTAAATATGCCAACAGTTACTTTAACAGATCAAGATTACGTGGATGGTTCTATTGATATTCTCACAATTCTAGTAAAAGCAGAACTTGTTCCATCCAAATCAGAAGCAAGACGTGCGGTTGATCAAGGTGGCGTTACTGTTGACGGAGAGAAAATAACGGATATTAAGACCACCTTCACTGCTACGCAATTACAGGGAGAAGGACTTGTGGTGAAACGTGGAAAGAAAAACTTTAAACGTGTCAATTACAATTAATAACGTCACATTACTTCATACAATTAGCCTAGCAAAATCAAGAATATGACTTCTTACCTTTTGCTAGGCACTTTTTCATAAATCTATAGCACGATGTGCAGATACCAAAATAAAAGGTGATTTTATAAGAAAATACCTTTTTTAATCGACCTTTATTCTACATAGAAATGGAGAATCATCCTATGGAACAACTCATTATACAACTGATTGACTCAATTGGTACAACATCCGCGTTTATTATCATCTTACTATTTCAATTACTATGCATCTTCTTAACAGTCAAATGTCTCTTTACTATTGGGGGACATCGTTTAGTACAGTGTCCTGTTCGTTTACAGCACATTCTATCTGTAGTATTTATTTTTATACTGCAATTAGGCATCTCTTTTCTTGCCAAAGTATTACTTACCTATTAGGAACTCCTCGTTCGTTGATTACGTAATTCTACTAATTGTAGAAGTACCAATACCATAGATAAACCTATCCCACAGCAAATGGTATATGCAAATCTTGGTTGATTCCCTATATACAACAGAATTATTGCACCACATTCTATTGCTAAATGCCTCACTAACTTCTTACGATAGAACCTGTATTCCTCTTCATCAAAAGGCTTAGTAGCTGTCTCTATTGGTGCGTATCTTAACAATAGAGGCACAGACACTAACAACATTACCACTCCACCTACTACACAATATTCAATAGGCGTAAAGCGAATAATACCAAGCATTCCCATTACTAGAAGGCTAGAAACAAAGTAACATGTCAACGCTTTCTCACAATGATAACCACCTGCATAAGTACGTATCCAAGAAAAAGTACATAGGAAGAAAATACTTTCCACTGCTAGTCCAAATAATATTCCTATTACAACAGTTGTAATGGTATTCAACACTAGCTTGCTCCCTGTTAAAAGTCCATAAATTACTAATTCCTTATCTTCCTTCTGTACAATCCCTTGTTCTACTAATAATTCTACAAAGTTTGTTAACTTTTTCGTAATCATTAGAATTTACGTAACTTTTTAGCTGTTTCTGGTAGTTCTGGTTGGTTCATAACCCAAGCACAGGCAGCATTTACATTCGTTGCTGTTACAAACATTGCTATCATAGCTACCATAGTACCCATTTTTCTTACTATACTTATCATTTTAATATTTTTCATGCCTTTTCCTCCTTTTTATTTCAGATTATACCTTTTATTCTTTATAAATATCCTATATGTGCAAAATTGATTATATTTTATGCAAAAACGATATTTCACTACTAGCACACTATTAAACTTAAGAATTCATGTTCATATCTTATCCATTTCATACGGTAATACGACTGTTACTGAAAAAATGTTATCATCATATTCCATAAGTAATTCTCCACCATGCATTTCTAATATCTTTTCTACACTCATTATTCCTAATCCGTGATTTACCTTACACTCTTTTGTAGTTATTAACTTTTCATTTTCTACTACAATATCACCATTATATGAATTACTAATATGAATGATTAAATTCCTCATTCTAGTACTCATATGTATCGTTATAACTTTTTCTAATGTTTCCTTACAAGCATAGATTGCATTATCTATTAAGTTCCCAACTACTGCTGTCAATTCATGGGGATGAATATGTAATTCTTCTGGTACTGATATGTCTATTTCTAAATTAATCAATTTATTTTCTTCTTTACCAAATTTAAAATTAATGATACTGTCTATTACAAAATTATTAGATGAAACAATTCCTTTCTGCTCTATTTCATTCACTAAATGATTCATATAAGTATCATATTCTTTCCACTTATCATTACTATACATATATCGTAATGTAATCAAATGATTTTTAAAGTCATGTTTCATAATTCTTATAGATTCTGTTGATTGATTAATCAATTCCATTTGATTCACCATGGCTATATTTTGTTGTTCCAGCATTTTCTTCTCATTTCCACTTAAAATCGCCTGATATATTTTTTCATCAATTACAATCATTGTAAAATTCACTGAAATTAATATGCTACTATTCATTAGTATATGTCCTATAGTCAAATATTTATTTTCTAAAAGCATAATAAACATCACAAACGTACCAAAAAGTACTACAAAAAAAGCCATATAATAACGTTTATAAATTATCAAATCTTTATTTAATAAATATTTCCACTTACTAATTAAATGTACTATTGTAACAGTTGTTATACTATTACATATTAATGCTATAATCGAATCCACTTCACTATCTTTCATGCCCGATAAACTAAAAAAGCCAAATAATATAGATATTATCAGTTCTATAATAATAACAATAGAATACATTAATGACACTGCTAGAACTTTCTTTTTCATAGTCGATTTATAACACAAAGAGACTAAAACTAAAAAGAACATATTAATTCCCATCATTATAATAGGGATTCTTGTTACAAATATACTTCCCACTAACACTATGTAATAAAGCACCAATAATACATTTTTCACTTTCTTATTACTCGGAAGTTTATAAAAGAAAGTTTCAAACAATTTATTAATAGAAAAGACGTAAATAATACTCGTCACAATGTACACCATCTCATACGTTGTCATCCTCTTCTCTCCTCCTCCGACTCCACAATCTTCATACGCAACGTCTTAAGACTCCTTTGACTCACAGGGATTTCTTGAGCATCTACTAAAATAATACAATCTCGTTTCAATGTTGCAATCTTATCAAAATTTACCATATAAGAACCGTGTGATTCTACAAATTGATGAGGTAACCTTCTCTTTACATTTGCTAATGTTTCATTGAATGTATCCATTCCACTAGTAGTAACAATCTTAGTTTTTCTTATAACCTTTTCAAAATAGAGAATATCTTTCATCTTCACTCTATTAATCTCTTTAGACTTCTTGTATTCAAAGATGCTATTTTCAAAACCCATTATTTTTAGACTTAAGGTAATACAGCGACAAAGTTCCGTCTGTACTATAGGTTTACGTAGAAAGTTTAATGGTTGTACTTCAAATAACTGACTTTCATATCCATGTTTGGAAGTAATAAAAACAATTTTACACACATGGTCATCGAATTTATTCCTTATAGTGGTACTCACCTCAATTCCACTTGTAGTTTCTAATTCAATATCTAGAAATATAAGGTCGAACTCATGTTCTTCTTGAATGAAATTAAGTAATTCTTCTCCTCTAGTAAATACTTCTACATCTACCTTAGTATCCATCTGTTTCCCATAGGCTAGAATCCATTGTTCTACTTCTGAACAAATGTTCATATTATCATCACAAACTGCTATTCTTATCATCTCGTTCTCCTTTTATTATCCTCTTTTGTATTGCTTTTCTATGTATTTCTATTGTTTATTTCAAATTTTCTTATATTGACAGAAAACATTTCCTATTAGTATATCTCGTTTCACCAAGCATGATAAGGGAGAATTGTGAGGGTTAATACAGATAAGTTGTTACCCAATAACTTTTTCCATCACTCTCTAATACGATTGCTCCTACTTCTGCTGTATTATAGATTTCCATAGAAGCTGACTCCAACCTCTCTATTACTTCTAGATGAGGATGTCCATACATATTATTTCTTCCACAAGAAATCAATGCTACTTCCCCACGAATTGCTTCTAAAAGTGCTGTACTAGTTGCATAATTAGAACCATGATGTCCTACCTTTAACACTTCATAATCAACGAATTCTTCTTGTGCTTGTAACAGTCTTATAAATTCCACTTCCGCTGCTTTTTCCAAGTCACCTGTACATAGAATGTCTACCTCTCCATAAGTAACTCGCATGGTTAGGGAATTCTCATTTTCACTATCGGCTCTATATTCAGAATACGGCATTAATACCTGGAATTCCACTCCTCCATCTTCTAGAAAAAATCCTCTTTCTACGTAATGTAATGGAATCCCACATTCATATAGCAACTCTTTCATAGGGGCTAATTTTTCTTCATCCATATTGCAAGGTACTACTACATTACGAATCCAAATCTCATTCGTGTCTCTTTGGAGTTCTAATAATTCTAAGATTCCACTATAATGGTCATAATCCATATGCGAAATAAACACTGCTTCTATTTCTCGAATCCCATAATATTTCAATGTAGGAAGAATCTGATACGTACCCACTCCTCGGTTAGACGTGCTTCCACCATCTATCATGTATACACGATTAGTAGGTGTTTGAATGAGAATCCCATCTCCTTGCCCTACATCTATCATAATCATACGAAATTCATGGTCAGTAGTCCATACTGTAAGAAGGATGGTTATGGATAAAATTCCCAATTTAATTATGTTTACAAATTTCCAATTCTTTGGTAGGTAGATTATAAGAAAGATTCCTAGATAATAGAGAACTATTTGCATAGGAGAAAGCATAGCTAAGGGAATACTTTGTCCTGGTATCTTTAGAAACAAAGAACAGAGTAATTCATAACATTGTAGAACACTTTCTAAGACAACCCCACACATTGTGGCTAAGAATCCACTTACATAACTACAACATATAAGTAGCATTCCTAGTGCCACTACAAGTCCTACTGTAGGAACCATTATGAGATTTAAGAAAATAGAAGTCATTGGATATTCATAATACGTAGCAATCAGAATCGGAAGTGTCATTATTTGCACTCCAGCAGAAAGTAAGAATCCTTGATAAAATAAGTATCCCACGTTCCCTTTTTCTTTTATACCAAAATATTGCATGGGAATCATCTCTTCTAAGATTGGGACGAATAAACCAATTGCTAGAATAGCTCCAAAGGATAGTTGGAATCCAACTTGATAGATGGAATAAGGATTTCGTAGTAATAAGAATACATAGGAAACAGACATGGCAGTAATCATATCGTAGGATCTACGATTCCATAGTGCGAATAAGTAGATTCCAAACATAGTTACCGCTCGTATTCCCGAAGTGGAACTTCCTGTCATATACACATATTCACTGAGTAGAATCAAGGTAATGCTACTCCCCACTCCTAATGGGATGGGGGTTCTTTTTAGCAATTGATAAATGGCCATTCCAATCAAGGAAATATGTAATCCTGATATGGCTAGTACATGAATCACTCCATTTTTCTGATATAAATATTTAATAGTATCTTCTAAATCACTCTTATCCCCAAGAAGCATGGCTTTCATAACTCCTGCTTCATTACTTGCTAGATACGTTTCTAATGCGTTAGCAAAAGATTCCTTTATCTTATAGATCCATTCTCCATGCTTATCATAAGAAGAACTACTCCCTACTATGGTACCACTCGTAATATAAGCATCGTACCCTTCACTTCGTTGATAAGATTCTTGATGAAATTCTCCATAATTAGTTGCCATACGAAAAGTTCGTAGCGTTCCACGTATGAGTATCGTGCTTCCAATCTTAGGAAGATTCGTATTCTCATTAGCTTGTTCTATATTATATTCTTCTAGATTGCAATAAGCAATCATGTTATAAGTTGGGATTTGTGTAGTATCGTGTTGCGAGAATGCAACGTCATAAGATGTGTTACTAGGATGAATACTCACCCTCTCTAGTGATAGAATCACTTGCTCTCGATCAATCTGTTTCGTTTGTAGTGTTCCAAGAAAGAGATAGTCGCCTTCTTCTAGTGCCACAATAGAGGAATTTATTTCTAATTGCGTAATTCCTATCATAGCCACTAGAAACACGAAACAGATGAAACTTAATGGTCTTCTCATAAGTCACTCCGTTCTATTTTATTATGTAAGCTAGTACTTTAGGATTCTACTAACTCTAATTTTCGTTCAAATACAGTGGATAAAGGGATTTGTTCTTGATACATATAGTTAATATCTCCATTTATTGTAATCTGTACTTTATTAATATTGGATAATTCTACCAAAGAATTTACAATAGAATATACTGTTAATTCTGCGTTCACTCCAATGATTGGTGTCAGAAAGGTGGCATCTAAATTCACGTAACATACACCATCTTTCGTAGATACATTGATTATTTTAATACTTTCATTCAAGGTTGCTCTTTGGTCTTGTTCTTCTGGCCCTTCAATTAATTTCTCTACCACCAAACGCTCTATGGCAACATTACGGTTGTAGACTACCTCTTTTCTAATAGCACTTAACATGGTTAATTCTTCATTGGCAAAATACAGCGTCATTTCTATTTTTTCATGTTCATTAAAATCACTTTTTGCATTATCTACAAACATCTTACCAGTCATAGCACCCACTATACTACCATCTACATCGGTTAAAGGATTCTCGCCCACTTGTATAATAATATGATCCACTCCTGGTATCTGGGTAAGATTCTTAACCAATCCTGCTCTTACTAGAATCTCTTTAGCAGATACCATTTCTAAATAAGACTTATCAAAACGCAAGGTGGCAGTCGTATCATTTAGAATAATTTGTTCTAAGTGCAAATTCTCTCCTAAAATCGGTTTATAATCGTGATTCTCTAATTGTCCTTTCATATAGGATACGATTTCATCTACCATATGCACTTTATCTTCTTCCTCTACTGCATACTTTACATACGTCAATCCATCTTCGTCTGCATTGAGAAAATATAAGGTAATCTCTTGCTCAATTTGCTCACTTTTTGTATTCCGTACAAACAAGACACCACTAAAGATTACAATAACTACTATACAACTAATTATGATTTTGTACTTCTTCATGCCACTCCCTTTATTTTCTAAGCACTCTCTTACTATAACCTTGCACTCTACTTCTACGATTCACCTTATGATTCTCTTGTACTACTATATTTTTCTTAGGATAGCTTACTCGTTCAATATAAGTAAGGGGAATCTTAACACTAAAGGATGTCCCAACCCCCTCTTCACTTTCTACTTCCACAGTTCCATGATGCATCTTAATAGTGCTTCTTGTAATAGCAAGTCCTAAACCATTTCCACCAATCTCTTTGGAATGAGATTTATCCACTCTATAAAATCGTTCATAGATATGCTCCATAGATTCTTTTGGAATTCCAATTCCTGTATCCGTTACTTGGATGGTGGCATATTGATGGTCAGCATCTAGAAGCACACGAACCTTCCCATATTCTCTATTATACTTAATGGCATTTTCTATTAGATTCGTAAGTGCTAGCGATAATTTCACTTCGTCAATTTCTGCTACTACATCTCTCATAACTTCTAAGGTAATCTCCACATTTTTCATCTTCGCAATGGGTATTAACCGCTTTAAAATACTTTCTAATAATTCTTCCATTACCATAGGTGCAATGTTCATATCTGCTACTTTTTTGTCTAACTTTACAAGAGAAAGAAGGTCTTGAATAATCTTATCTTCTCGCTCAATCTCTGCTGCGATATCCACCATAAATTCTCGATACAATTCATTAGGAACTTCTTCTTGTGCAATTAGAGAATCTGCTAATACTTTAATCGAAGTAATAGGGGTTTTTAATTCATGCGAGACATTCGATACAAATTCTTGTCTTGATTCATCTAATACCTTATTACGCATTAGTACTCCATTAAATTCTCTAATCATATCTACCGTCTCTAAGTAACCAGACCTCTTATCTACACGTTCTTCTACTCCATCTGTTACCTTCTTAATAGAAATATGAATCTGTTCTAGTGGCATCACAATCATTTTAGACACCACAATGGCAAACGCTGTTAATAAGATAAAAATAATACTAATCAAAATAGTCCCTTGTCTTGTAATATATTCTTGAGTAATCACAAAACTACTAGTAGAAAAACTCATCAAAATCACACCTGAAACTCTTGTAGGATGATTCTTACTATCTACTCCTTGTATGGACATGATACCATCATCGACTAATTCAAAAATAGGAGTTACTAGCTCTATATATTCATTCTGTGCATCGTACTCTGTGTTCGACTTTCCTTCCACAAAGCAACTAATTACCTTCTCTGACACAATGTAATTGTTTTGTTGCACACCATATGTATCTTTGATGATTTTAAAATTCTGATTCACAATCATTACACGACCATCATATAAATTAGATAATTGCTCTAATTCTGCATTGACTATATCTGATTGCATATCTCTCAAATAATGATACATCACAAGGTGATTTGCAAGAATATTCATCTGTGTCTGCATATCTTGAATTTCTACTTCTAGTTGTTTTCTTAGATAACTCTCCACTAGTGCATTTTTTATAAAGTAACTAGGAATGACTCCCACACAAACTATAAGTAAAATAATACGCACCCTTAAGCTACGCATTAATTTTATCTTTTTCTTCATTGCCACTAGATTCACCTATTCCTTACTATTACCCTTTGTAGTAATAACCAACCCCCCATTTGGTCATTACATACTTAGGATCCCCTGGATTTTCTTCAATTTTCTCTCGTAGCCTTCTAATATGTACGTCTACTGTACGACCGTCTCCTGGATAATCTTCTCCCCATACAAGGGTTAATAACTGATCACGTCCATAAACTTTTCCTGGATTTTTTACTAGAACTCCTAATAAATCATGTTCCTTTACTGTTAGGTTGATTTCTACTCCTAGAATAAAGACTCTATGATTCTCTGAATCTATTTTGATATCACCATGTTCAATTAACGTATCACTACTTTGCCTTGGCTTCTTGGTAATAGTTCTTCTCATGATCGCTTTCATTCTTGCCTTCACTTCTAGAACATTAAATGGTTTCGTAATGTAATCGTCTGCTCCATATTCTAAGCCTACAATTTTGTCCATGTCATCCCCCTTAGCCGTGAGCATAATAATGGGAACATTAGAAAATTCTCGAATCTGTTGACATACTTCTAATCCTGTTAGCTTAGGGAGCATAATGTCTAATAGAATCATGTGATACTCATTCCTTCGTGCCAATTCTAGTGCTTCTTCCCCGTCGTAAGCACAATCTACAATCATATCCTCTTGTTCTAAGCTAAAGCGTATCCCCTTTACAATTAATTTCTCATCGTCTACTATTAAAACCCTCTTATCCACACATCCCTCTTTCTAATCAACAGTAATGTAATCTTTGATCTTCTCAAACATTGCATCTTTGATTCCTGTTACATTCATAATATCTTCTATGGTTGTAAACGAACCATTCCCTTCACGATAGGCAACAATGTCCGAAGCTCTACTCTCTCCAATCCCTGTTAATTGGCATAATTGTTCGACACTCGCTCGATTAATATTTACTAGACCATTACTTGCTGCCTCTTGTATAGCAATCTGCTCTTGAAACTCTTCCTTAGTATAAATGATAATCTGCTGTCCATCCACTACTTCACTTGCTTGATTCACCGATTCTCCTGCAGCATCTTCTCGCAGTCCTCCTGCTAAAGCAATTACTTCAAAGATTCTCGTTCCACTTGGCACTTCGTAAACCCCTTCTTCCACCACAGCACCGCACAGATAAACATATACCATTGTTGGTTCTACATTCACATCTTCTTCTACTTCTTCTGTCTGCATAACCTGTGCAACATTAGAATTTGTTCCATCATAAAAGACCATGTTGGTAGCTTCTTCTTTTCCTCTTATAAAAAGACTCACTACCACAAGGACAATCATAACACCTGCAATAATAACATAATATTTTGTTTTCTGATTCATATAACCTCCAGTTTGATTGGAGACCCTCATATACGTATCGTACTTATTATTGTAAAGGACTTTTTCCATTCTGACAAGAACAACTTGCTATTTCCATTCAAATATTACAATACCAATAATAGCAATTACTAAACCACCCATTTTATTCCATGTAAATGCCACTTTATCTGCTCCAAATAAGCCAAATAATTCAATACAATAGGCTGATAAAATCTGGGAAATCACAATAATCATTACCGCTTGTGCCGGTCCAATTGCACCCATACTTTGAATCACTGTTAAGGTAATAAATGCCCCAATTACACCACCTAGTAATAAGTATCTTGGTTCGACTTTACTCAACGTCATTACGTTACTTCGATCTGTTACTGCCCAAATCAATACACACATTAATAATGCTGTTAATTGCACCCATACATTCGTCACCCACACGCTCGTCTCTTTCGTTACTTGTGTATTAAACACTCCTTGCACACTCATAAGAATACCGGATAGTAATGCAATAAAAATTCCAACCATAGGATCCTCCTCTTTTCATCATTTCTTATGTCTAAAGAGTACCCCTATTATTGGAATCTTATACAAATTATTCAATTTCTAGATTGGCTACTGGTTCGTCTGAATACCACTTCTCTTGTACATATGGTTCACCTGTTACTTGCGTCATAATCTGTTCTGACAACAAACGTAATTGTTCTTCTACATTTTCTAATGCCCACACTCTCATCATACAAGCTTCTAATTGAATCCAAAAGTTACTTAATTCAATCATCTTTGTAATCGGAACAGAACGCTCATATTCACTAAGGGTATTATTAATCTGAGGATTCTCATATGCAATATTTTTCTTAGCAGGTATTTTCCCACTTAATCCATACAACTTCTCACTATGTTCTATCGCAATAAATCTTGCTAGTTCATTAGCTAAATCTTGCTTCTCTGACAAGCCGTTCACCACTACGGCATTCGTTACAGACATACTTTGTGCTGGAATCTTATCGTTAATATCTGGTAAAACAGTCACTTCATATTCGTATGCAAACTCCCCACTTTTCTGTGCCTCTTCCATAATAGAAACAATATCTGTTCCACCAATCATAAAGACAATCTTACCTTGTACAAAATCTTCTACTACAGAAGTATATGTAGTCTCTGTGGTATCAATCGAGAAAAATTCTTGCATTCTCTGATACATCTGTAAACTAGTAATCGCTTCTTGATTATATATCTCAATTTGCGTAATATCATCTCCAGATAAACCACCAATATTCATAGAATTCCCAATAAAAAAGTAGTTATAAAACACATCGGATGCATCCCACTCAAAAAATGCCTCTACTTGTTCAGGCGCATCATACAAATTGGCCAGTCCTAGTATGTCTGAAAATGTCATTGGCACAATTTCATTTGCCTTAGCAAGCACTACACTATCACTTGGTTCTTCTACTACATATTCTGCACTAGCATCTTCTTCTAACATCTTAGCATACTCTTCTAACTTAATTACATTCCTAGCAATATCAGCCATATACGTCTTGTTATAGACAAATACGCTGGTTTCAAAAGACAAAGGATAGCCTATTACTTTATCATGATATGTGACTGCATATAAAGCAGAACTAGGGTACGTCTCTGTAGTCACTAAGGATTCTGAATCCTTAATCTCTATTGCAATCCCTGCTAAATAAGCTTTTTCCAAAGTATCATTAGTCGCAATATATAAGTCTGGATAATCACTTTGTGCAATAGACGCAGTGTAGATACGTTCTAAATATTCCACTCCACTTGTTAATGTAGGAATTACCCGAATATTAGTCTTCTCGTAAAAAGCCAATGCCATACTTGCCATATAATCGGATAAGGATTCATCTGCATACCAAACACGTAAGGTATCCGAAGGGACACTTAAGGTAATTCCTACTTCCGATTCCACAACTTCATGATACTTGTCCGACTCATAAAAAGCTCCTACTATACAAAATACTAAAATAATCCCTAATACTACTACACTAATCTTCGCCTTATTATTAAACATTTTCTTCCTACCTAACTATTTCTATATTTCTGTCTATCTTCTATTATAAAGAAGGTTCTAAATAAAGCAAGTACTTCTTACAACTCTATTTCTGTTTTTAGACGAAAATAATGTATTTCAATACCATACCCCTTTGCTTTCTCTAGTAGATTCCTTTTCATAATATCACCTAATTCCCTCTGTCTTCTACAGATTTCCTCCACTGTTTTCTTTTGAAATTCTTCTTCTACTATTTGTACAATTGCTCTCTCTAAATTCTCCCTTGTGCGTAAGCCATATGTATAGTTTATCACATCCACCACACTATATTCTAATTGTGGATCTAACATAAACACTGTTCCATCCATTGCTTTTATAGAATATGTTCTTGTTTCTAATATCCTCTTACTGTGAGGAATCTTTCTCACAATTTGGTCCACTAATGGAATTATAAAGTGTACTCCTTCCTCTAGTGTCGTATGATAACTACCTAACCTCTCCACTACATACCACATATCTGCTGGTACTTTTCGTATACCACTCAGTACCACTATTCCTGCTACTAATAATGTTACGACTATTTCCATTGTACAATCTCCTATCATTTCAAATTCGCCATTACAGAAACCACTTCTTTAATATTCTTGATTACTCCCTGTTTAACTGGTACAATAATACCAATCAAGTTAATAATAGCCATTAAAATACTTTCCTAATAAAACAGTATTTCACACATACAAATCTCCAAACTCTATTTCACAAACGATATAAGATTAACAAAGATATTGCAATATGATAGGATCACGATTTTTAGAACGCTTGTTCTTTTGTGTACTTTGTGGTATACTAACACAGTTATGACCTATTGTCAAATGATATCAACTCCACGTTTTGGTACCTTTTTTTTTGGGCAATCTAAACTTACGAAAGGTATGGTTTTAAATGAATTTATTTTATCAGATAGTATTTTTTCTACAAGCTGTTATACTAGGATATTCTGCTAAACTTTTTCATGATATTTGTTTTACAACTTCCTATAAAGGGAAAAGTTTTGTAAGATTTTGTGGTTATTCTATTCTTTTTATCCAAAGCTTTATCACGGTACTATTTGACCTTTTGCCATATATAAACTTTTTTACTGCCTCTATCGCCATTTTTATAACTAGTTTATCCATCAAAACACCACTTAAAAATAAGATACAAGCTTCCTTATTTTTTCTAACCTTTATAGGTGGAGCTGAATTCTTAGTCTTATATATAGCATTTAACTTTTTAAAATTACCTCTTTCACTTGCAATAGAACCCATATCCCACTACAATATGTTATCTGCACTGCTAATGTGTTCTGCTAGAATCATCTCTCTTGCAACCATTTATTATTACCAAAAATATGCCCAAAAACAACATCTAAAACAAGACTTAACGTTCAATTGGTTATATACACTAGCCCCTATTTTAGTACATTTTATGTTTATCATTTGTTCCCACATAACTCCATTGCTTAACCTAAATGAACAAATATTTATTGTAGTTCTTATTAGCTTTGCTTATATTTTTCTAGTAATCAATTTCTTCAGTTTTATCAAACATTCCCATCTAGAAGAATACCGTACTCGTGCCTTGCTTTTCGATAAAGAAATGGAACTTTACGCAAGAGAACATCAGATTATTGGGGAATATTTGAAGGAACTTTCTGTTCTAAAGCACAACATCAACCATGAACTTCTACCCATTCTTTCTAAATTGCCAAAAGAAAACAGGGAAATTGCAGAAGAATTTACATCTGTTTTTGATAAAGTTTTACTAGATGATTATCAATATTTTTCTAACTATTCATGGCTAGATCTGATTCTCAATTACCATTTACACAACGGGAACGAATTTCATTATT
>JAWXVF010000045.1:0-17788 GCA_044425555.1 Eubacteriales bacterium | reverse complement strand
GAGGTACCATAGCCTACATTCTTGCGTGTTATGGAATGGAAGTAATTGATTGTGGAGTTGCAGTAATGAATATGCACGCACCACATGAAGCAGTAAGTAAGATTGATGTATATGAGACGAAAAGAGGATATGCAACATTTTTAAAATATATTTAATTCATATGGATAATATGGAGTAACTAATAGAAGCAGTATAGAAAGCGATTCGTATGAAAACGGCAGATTTTTATTTTGATTTACCAGAAGAATTAATTGCACAAGATCCGTTAGAAGAGAGAAGTAGTTCTAGATTATTAACGCTTGATAAGGAAAGTGGAGAGATAACGCACACCCATTTTTCTAGTATTTTAGAGTACCTCGAACAAGGAGATTGTCTTGTGCTAAATAATACAAGAGTACTACCTGCAAGATTATTTGGACAAAAAGAAGAAACAGGTGCAGTCATTGAACTGCTATTACTCAAACGTAGAAAAGATGATATTTGGGAAACATTAGTAAAACCTGGACGAAAGGCAAAGATAGGAACGAGACTTGTTTTTGGAGAAGGGTTACTACGTGCAGTGGTAATAGATATTATAGAAGAAGGAACAAGACTAATTCAATTTGAATACGAGGGAATCTTTGAAGAATTATTAGAGCAATTAGGGGAAATGCCATTACCTCCCTATATTACACATCGCTTAGAGGATCAGTCAAGGTATCAAACGGTCTATGCGAAATATTCGGGTTCTGCAGCTGCTCCAACAGCAGGACTTCACTTTACAGAAACATTGTTACAAGAAGTAGAAGCAAAAGGAGTTACAATTGTTTATGTGACACTTCATGTAGGACTTGGAACTTTTCGACCAGTGAAGGTAGAGGAAGTGACGAAGCATCATATGCATACAGAGTATTATGAGGTGGACGAAGAAACAGCAAAGAGGATTAATCAAACGAAAGAAAATGGACATCGAGTGATTTGCGTTGGAACTACAAGCTGTCGCACCATAGAAAGTGCTTGTAATGAACAAGGTGTTTTAGAGCCAAAGAGTGGGAATACTGAAATCTTCATCTATCCTGGATATACATTTAAAATCTTAGATGGATTGATTACGAATTTTCATTTGCCAGAGTCTACTCTCTTAATGCTTGTATCTGCACTAGCAGGAAAACAATCTGTGATGGGTGCCTATGAAGTAGCAGTAAGAGAGAGATATCGTTTCTTTTCCTTTGGAGATGCTATGATGATAATATAATATATAGTAGAAAATACGCTATATATGTAAAAAGCTTACTTTTTTTTATGGAATAGATATGGTATAATATATTTGATTTTGTAAAATAATTTAGAAATTTCAGTAATGGTTAATGATATTACAACATAAATCTAGAAAAGAGAACAAGATGAACGAACAAAGAAAAAGCAATCGCTTAGAATTGAATACTTCTGTTACGATTAAAATGGTATCAGAGAAAGATGCAAAAGAGATCCTTATTAAGATATTAGATGTATCGAAAGTTGGAATGGGATTTGAGTGTGATAAAACATTAGAAATGGGATCTATATTTGAAGGGAATATACAGATTTGGACTCACGAAGTAATTCATACATTTATGGAAATTGTTCGAATTAAGCAAGTAGGGGACTTGTTTATTTATGGAGCTATTTTTGTAGGAATGCCTAATTTAGAGTCTACACGAATTAGTATATATGACTTGTTTGAACAGAGTAAAAAAGGGGAATTATGAATATCGTATTATTGTCAGGGGGATCTGGGAAGCGATTATGGCCATTGTCTAATCATACAAGGTCTAAGCAATTTTTACAATTGCTTAAGAATGAGGAGAATGAAGACGAATCTATGGTACAAAGAATCTATCGTCAGATTCAGGCAGTGGAGGGAGAGCATACGATTCTTATTGCAACTAATCAGACACAGATTGATTCTATTACCAATCAATTGCCTAGAGAAGTAGAACTTGTGGTAGAACCAGAACGTAGAAATACGTATCCAGCAATTTTACTAACAGCAGCATATTTAGCCTTTGTGAAGAAGAAATCTTTAGAAGAACCTATTATGATTCTACCAGTAGACCCTTATGTGGGGAAAGAGTATTTTCATACATTGTCAACTATGGAACACATAGTAGTAGAGAATATTGCAGAATTAGTGTTAATGGGTGTACGACCAACGTATCCATCTGAGAAATATGGGTATATTCAAAAGAGCGAAGAATTGTGTCTATGGAATAATGAAGAAGCTTACAGAGTATGTTCCTATTGTGAGAAGCCGGAGTTAGAAACAGCCAAACAATATGTACAGCAAGGAGCATTTTGGAATGCAGGTGTATTTGGTTGCAAGCTTGGATTTTTAGTAAGGTATTTACAAGAAGAACTACAAGTGAATACGTATGAAGAAGCTTTGGGTGCGTATCATAGCATAGAGGCAATTAGCTTTGACCGTAAAGTGGTAGAACATACGAAATCTATTGCAATGGTTGCCTATAATAATAATTGGAAAGATTTAGGAACATGGAATACGCTTACAGAAGAAATGAATCACCATACGATTGGTGAGGTAATCGTAGACGATACTACTAAGAATACACATATCATTAATGAATTATCGATTCCAATGGTGGTACTTGGAGCAAAAGACTTAATTGTAGCAGCAAGTCCTGATGGAATTTTAATCTCTAATAAATCTACTAGTTCTTATATGAAGCCATATGTGGATCAGTTAGATAATCGTCCTATGTTTGAACAGAGAAGATGGGGAGAGTATAAAGTACTTGATTATGAAACATACCAAGATGGGATGAAGTCTCTTACGAAGCATTTACAGATGAATCCAGGGGAATTTATAAGTTACCAATCTCATGGAAAAAGAGAAGAAATTTGGACGATTGTAGATGGGGAAGGAATTCTTGTATTAAATGAGGAAGAAGATTTTGTGACAAGAGGAAGAGTCATTCAAATAGAAAAAGGGATGAAACATGCTTTAAAGGCAATTACGAATCTGCATTTTATAGAAGTACAAATTGGAGAAGAACTAGTAGAAGAAGATATTAGGAGATACGATTATAATTGGAACAAATAGATTATAGACGATAAGAGGTGACAAAAGTGAAGCGTTTTAAAATGATGTCCTATATGAAAAAGTTAATGGTAATTGGTGGTCTATGTGTGTTTCTAATTTTAACAACTCATTTGTTGAGAGTAATGAAAACAGATTTTAAAAGTGAATCTGTTGAGAATCTTACCATGATGACAGAAGTAATTGGGAAACATTTTAAGTTAGAAATCTTAGAACGTATACAAGAATTAGAGATGGTGGAAAAAACATTATCGAAAGAACATGATCAAGAAGATATTTTTTCTAATATAACAAATACCATACATGGGACAGAATTTGATCATATATTGTATGTGGATACTTATGGATATGCTTATTCCCTAGGTAGTGATGTTTATACAGTCGCAGAATTGGATTTTTATGATTCAGCATTAGCGGGGAATACGACTATTGGAGTGCCAACTGATTTGTTTTTTGATACCACTTATATGCCTATTGTAATACCTGTTCAATTTAATGGTGTTTATCACGGTCAATTAATTGGTCTATTATCTATGTATTATGTAAAAGGATATATTGAAAGTGATTATATCGATCATGCAGTGTTTTATCTAGCAACGCAAGGAGGAGATGTAATCACGTTTAAGTATGAAGATGATTACAATATTAATGAACTTCATTTTATGGAATATTCAGAAAATACACATATCTTTAATCAAGACATCGTTCTAGCGAAACCTATTGAATTACATGCGAGAGAAAGTGGAACATTAATGCTTGATGTGAAGGAAGAAGTGTATTGTGCTGCTTATTATATGACAGAATTTAACGATTGGTATCTAGTGACAATTGTAGAAGAAGGGGATTTATTAGTACAATTTATTGAAGAGAGAGATTTGATTATTGCTGCTATTCTTATATTTACAGTAGTGTTAGTGAATATGATTATTGTTTATATGAAACGTACTTCTTCAAAACATTTAAAATTATTGGAGGATTTAACGTATTATGACAAGTTAACAGGGCTTCCTAATGAAGTGAAATTTCAAAGCGATATGAAAGATATATTATCAAATAACCCTGATAAGGACTATGTAATAGCAGTGTTTGATGTAGTAGATTTTAAGGATATTAACGAATTATATGGATTTCAAATAGGAGATGAAGTTCTCTGTTTGTTAGCAGAACGAATTAACAAGCTTCCAATTGATAGTGGATTCTTTGGAAAAGGTGTGAAAGATGAATTCTGGTGTTTTGACACGGTAGAAGGAATGACAAGAATTCTAGAGACAAGTGAATATTTTGAACATAAAATGTCTATTGAAAGCACTATTATTAAGGATTTAAACGTAGTCATACGTTATGGAGCTTATTATATAGAGTCTAATGATGAGGCGACTTTAAAGATATTGGAGAATGCACAATTTGCTCATACGATGGCGAAGAAAAATAATCAGCACGTTACAGTGTTTAATGTAGATGTAAAAAATAAAGTGATGTATGAGAAAAATATCATTAATCGTCAAGAATCTGCATTGGTAAATAGAGAATTTATTGTGTATTTACAACCTAAATATCTATTAGAAAATGAAAGCATTGTAGGTGCGGAAGCACTAGTACGATGGGTACAAGTAGATGGAGAACTTTTAAATCCTGCGAAGTTTATACCAATTTTTGAGAAAAATGGTTTCATTGTGGAATTAGATATGTTTGTATTAGAGGAAGTGTGTAAGATTATTCGTAATTGGTTAAAGATTGGTGTGAAGCCTGTGAAAATATCAGTGAATTTCTCTAGATGTCATTTGACTAATATGAAGTTTGTAGAAGAATTACATGATATGATTGAGCGATATGAAGTACCTAAAGAATATATTGAATTGGAATTAACAGAAACAGTTGTTTCAGAAAATGTAGACCATTTAGTTCGAATATTAGAAGAGGTGCATGAAAGAGGATTGACCATTGCTATAGATGATTTTGGATCGGGATATTCTTCTCTTGGTATTTTACGGAAGATGAAATTTGACGTTGTAAAATTAGATAGAAGTTTCTTATGGGATTATGAGAATGAAGAACGTTCAAAAAGTATTATTAGACATATGATAGATTTATCAAAAGATTTATGTGCGGAGATAGTAGCAGAAGGTGTAGAGCGTAAAGAAGATGTAACATTCTTAAAAGAAGTAGGTTGTGATATGGTGCAAGGGTATTTCTTTGCAAAACCGATGATACATCATGAGTTTACGGATATGGTATTTAGAGATGGAGAATAAGAATGAATAACCAATGTATACATACCCCAGAGGGGCTTAGAGATATTTACGGATATGAGAATTATAGGAAAGAACAGGTGCAAAAGAAGGTGCAAGAGTCTATTACATCTTTTGGATATAAGAACATTCAAACACCAACCTTTGAATTCTTAGATATTTATAGAGATGAAGTAGGTACTACTCCTATTAATGAATTGTATAAATTATTTGATAAAGATGGCAATATCATGGCATTACGACCTGATTTTACGCCATCTATTGCTCGATGTGCCTCTAAATATTTTAGAAATGATGGATTCCCTATTCGGCTTTCCTACTTAGGAAATACTTTTAGTAACAGTGTACATTTACAAGGGAAATTAAATGAAGTGACACAAATTGGTGCAGAATTAATTGGAGATGATTCTATTTATGCGGATGCAGAAATGATTCAATTAATGGTAGATTCTCTATTGAATACAGGGTTAACAGACTTTCAATTAAGTATTGGCCAAGTAGATTACTTTCGAGGCGTATGTGAAGAAATGGGATTATCACAAAGTGTAGAAAGTAAATTATTTGATTTTATATCGACTAAGAATTACTTCGCAGCAGAAGAGTTGTTAGAGGGAGAAGGAGTAGCAGAAACACATCGTCATATGATTGGAAAAACAGCCACCTTGTATGGAACAGTAGATGCCTTACAGGAGGCGAAAGCATTAATTACCAATGAAAAATCAAGAAAAGCAATTGAACGATTAGAGCAATTATATGAAGTGTTAGTGACTTATGGAATTGATGCACACATTTCATTTGATTTGGGAATGTTAAGTAAATTTCATTACTACTCAGGAATTATCGTACAAGGGTATACGTATGGAATCGGTGAGGCAATTGTGACAGGTGGCCGTTACGATGGCTTATTATCACAATTTGGAGAAGGTGCTCCTGCGATTGGTTTTATGATTGTAATTGATGATCTAACAAGTGCTTTAAAAAGTCAAAATATTCTGATTCCAATAGAAGAGAAAAATGGAATGATTCTATACGAAGAAAAGAATGTAAAAGAAGCACTAACACATCAGAAAACGTTACGAAATGAAGGATGGAATGTGGCACTTGTAAGGAAAATGGAATCAAAGTCGAAGGAGGAGTATCTAGTATATGCTAACAGTCAAATGGCTACAACGCTTTTTACTCTAAATGATGCCTTGCACTTAGAAGAAATTGAGGTGAACTAAATGGAAGAGAATCGTTACTTAACGTTTGCACTTGGAAAAGGCAGATTAGCTAAGAAAACCTTAGAATTGTTTGAAGAAATAGGGATTACTTGTGAAGAAATAAAAGACAAGGATTCTAGAAAATTAATCTTTGTAAATGAAGAGTTGAAGTTAAAATTCTTTTTATCAAAAGGACCTGATGTTCCTACTTATGTAGAGTATGGAGCAGCAGATATAGGAGTAGTTGGTAAGGATACTATACTAGAAGAGAATAGGCGTGTATATGAGGTACTTGATCTGGGATTTGGAAAGTGTCGTATGTGTATTTGTGGTTCTAAGGAAGCTAAGAAGTTATTAGAGAATCATGAACATATTAAAGTGGCAAGTAAGTATCCTATGATTGCAAAAGAATACTTTTATAATAAAAAGGGGCAAACCATTACCTTAATCAAATTAAATGGTTCTGTGGAATTAGGCCCAATTGTGGGATTGTCGGACGTAATCGTGGACATAGTGGAAACAGGTTCTACCTTAAAAGAAAATGGGTTAGAAGTGCTAGAAGAAATCTGCCCATTATCTGCTAGAATGATTGTGAATCCAGTAAGTATGAAAATGCAGTCAGCTAGGATTCAAAGTATAATTCAGCAATTAAAAGAACGTTTATCCAAGGAAGATTAGGTGTAGATTATGAAAATAGTACACATAACAAAGGACTCAATCAACAGCGTATTAGAAGATTTATTAGAACGTAGCCCTAATCATTATGGGGAATATGAAAAGAGTGTTGGTGAAATAATAGAAAATGTTAAGTCTCATAAAGAAGAAGCTCTTTATGGATACACCTTACAATTTGACAAGGCAACTATTACAAAAGATAATTTTCGTGTTACACAAGAAGAAATGGAACAAGCCTTTCAATCGGTTGAACCAGAATTAATGGAAGTCATGAAACACGCAACAGAAAATATTCGCGAGTTTCATCAGAAACAAGTTCATAATAGTTGGTTTACAACGAAAGAAGATGGCTCTATTACTGGACAGAGAATTACACCAATTGATCGTGTTGGTGTATATGTACCAGGTGGAAAAGCTGCATATCCATCTTCTGTCTTAATGAATGTGATTCCAGCGAAAGTAGCAGGTGTGAGAGATATTCTAATGACTACACCACCAGATTCTAGTGGAAGGATTCCAGCCACTACTTTAGTGGCGGCTCATATTGCAGGAGTAACGGAAATCTACAAAGTAGGTGGGGCACAAGCGGTTGCAGCACTTGCTTATGGAGTGAACAGCTTTCCTAAAGTGGATAAAATTGTAGGACCTGGAAACATTTATGTGGCGTTAGCGAAAAAGGCTGTCTATGGACACGTTAGTATTGATAGTATTGCAGGACCTAGTGAAATCTTAGTATTAGCAGATGAAACTGCTAATCCACGTTATATTGCTGCTGATTTACTTTCTCAGGCAGAACATGATGAATTAGCTTCAGCTATTTTGATTACTACTAACGAAGAATTAGCGAAAAAAGTAGAGGTAGAAGTAGAACAATTCTTACAAACGTTAGAACGTAGTGAGATTATGCAAAAGTCATTAGATCGTTATGGGTATTTATTAATAGCAGAGTCTATGGAAGATGCCATTGAAACTGCTAATCAAATTGCATCAGAGCATTTAGAAATCTTAACCAAGAATCCGTTTGAAACTATGACAAAGATTCGCCATGCGGGAGCAATCTTTTTAGGTGAATATTCTTGCGAACCATTGGGAGATTACTTTGCAGGACCTAATCATGTGTTACCAACGAATGGAACAGCCAAATTCTTCTCTCCTTTAAATGTAGATGATTTTGTGAAAAAATCTAGTATTATTGCTTACTCTAAAGAGGGATTGGAAGCAAGTCATAAAGAGATTGAGTTATTTGCAAGAAAAGAAGGACTTACGGCACATGAAAATGCTGTGAAAGTAAGATTTGAAGAAAGAGGATTGTGATAATAGAATTTAGTATGAATAGAATGGACGTATCAAGAACCTAGTATAAAGTTTGTTGATATGTCCTATTTTGGTATAATATAGACATAGATTAACAGAACAAATGAAAACTTAGGAGGGGAGAAAAATGCTAAAGATTGCAATTGTAGATGATGAAGCAAAGATAAGAGATTCTATTTTAGATATGTTATATGAAATAGAAAAAACCTGGGGAGAAACATTTGAAATGGAAGTCTTTGATTCAGGTGAGGAATTATTAAGTTACTTAACGAGTCATAGCATTCATGTTATCTTGTTAGACATACAGATGAAAGAATTGGATGGAATAGCTGTATTAAAGAAAATAGATGAACTAGATGAAGAATGTTTTATTATTTTTATATCTTCATTTGATAAGCGAAGAAATGAAACTTATGATAGAAATGTATTAGGATTCCTTGATAAACCAGTAGACATGGACTTATTAGATCAAAAGCTCATGAGAGCTAAAAAGTTATTGGAAAAAGAGGCAGATAAGATATTTTCTTATACAGTAAAAGGGAAAACAAATTATATTCAACATACTGAGATTATATCCATTGAGAGCAAAAAGCATTATGTCAACATTTGCACAAAAAAAGGAACTTACAGCTACAAGGATAGTCTGTCAAATGTATGGAATCAATTAAGTAAAAGTGAAATGTTCTGTAAACCTCATCGCTCTTATATTGTTAATATAAAATATTTAGAGATGTCATCAAAGAATAGTATAATTACAAATAATATGAAAATTACAATTGGTAAAGATTTTAAGTCTGATACAGAAATGAGAATCTTAAGATATATGAAGCATATATAGAAGGAGATGGTTATTATGGAATTAGCAAGAGTAATTATGATAAATGGATTAGCATTATTATTGGTTATTTCAATTTATGATTTTAATAGTACATATTTTAATAAAGTATATAGATGGAATAAATACATACCAAGAGTATTGTTATGTATTTATTTTTTGATAGGCATAATAACGTATCCTCTTAACATTACAGGTGTTACAAACTTAGCTAGTACACTTTGTTTTTTGGTGTTAATATCCTTTAGCTATCAAGGAAGTATAAGTAGTCATATAGTAGGTGTATTGTTCCTAATTCCTATTCTAGTAGGTGGAGAATTATTGACACATTTTGTATATAGTCATTTCTCGAAAGAGTCAGTGGCACAATTGCTAGAAAATGAATTGGCGAAAGATTATTTATTTGTTATGAGTAGGTTCCTAATATTTATTTTAATTAAGATTTTAAAATTTTACTTTGTTATCAAAAATAATAGGTTAAAGGATGCTAAAGTGAAATTTACAGAATGGGTATTATTTATTTTGATTCCGTTGTTTACTGTGTTCCTAATGTGTATTTTATTTGAAGTTGCAACTTATATGGAAGCAAAAAATAGCGTTTATGTATCCATGGCCTTACTATTAATTATTTTAATGAATGTAGTATTCTATATGTTGTATTTTAAAACAATTGAGTTGACTGAGTATAGCATGAATGAAATTATGTATGAGAAACAATTAGAGATTTACAATGAACAATATAGCAGATTAAAAGAAAGTTTGAAGGACTATGAAATCTTAAAACATGATTTTAAAAATAGTATCATTAGCTTTTGGTCAGATATAGCGATAAGTGATACTATGTTATCTAAGGATGAGTTATTGAAACAATTTAATACTTTTATAGAGGAGGCGTGTCCGAAACAGTATACTTGTTATACGAAAAATGTAGCAATAGATATGATCTTAAATGCTAAAGTAAATAAGGCGAAGAAATCTTCCATCAATATAGACATGAAGTATCCCATGAATTTGAATGTAACTGTAGAAAACAAAATTATTTGTGTTGTGCTAGGAAATGCGTTAGATAATGCCATAGAAGCTTGTGAAAAGTTTCATAAAGATACAATCAAGATTAAACTTATGAATCAAAAGAATAATCTTTATATAGAGATTATTAATGGGTATGAAGGTAAGATAAAAATAGTAAATGGATTTCCAATCACTCAAAAAGAGGATAAAAGGAACCATGGATATGGACTAAGAAGCATTTATAAACTAGTAGAAGAAAATGATGGACTTTTGAACATGAATATTAATAATGGAATCTTTACTCTTCAACTATATTTTGCACAAAATTAGATTAGTTATGTACGCAAATGGGCTATTGGTGCACGAAACGGTTTTCTTGTAGAAATTTGTGGTATTATAGTAGCAAAATCTAATAAAGTTGGTTATGTTATAGGAAGGGAAGATTTATGAATAAAGTAAGTTGGAAATGGATGGCATTGGTTCTATGTATAACTTTTATGAATGTTACAGGATGTAATATGTCACACAGTGGAAAGATTGAGTCGCAAGTAATAGCGGTTGTGAACTTAGATGAAGGTGTGTATGTGAATAAAGTAAAGTCATATTATGCAGAAGAGATTATTCAATTTCCAACTACTATGTTTCAATATACATCTCTAGACAACGCAAGAGCAGGATTAGAAAATGGAAGATATGGTGCATATGTGGTGATACCTGCTACTTTTTCAGAATGTATAGAAAGTTTGAATAGGGAACCACAAGTAGCAGAGCTTCGATATGCATTGAATGAAAATCATTCAGTAGAAGTACAAGAACAATTGTTACAAACGATTAACAATTTAAGTGTTAACTTAAATAATAGTATTACATATATGTATATAAATAATGTGTTAGATTCATTTCATACGGCACAAGATGGAGCTGTAATAGTGATGAAAAACGATCTAACAGACAAACAAGTAATTAATGAAATTGAACCATTAGATATAGTTACTATGATATCGATTCCAGAATTAGGACAATTACAATATACAGTTAGCCCTATGGATTTAACACCGTATACAACGTACAATGTGGAACTACTAACATCTGTGAATGATCAATATCTTGGTTATATTGAAACTACCCAATTACAATTATCCCAATTGCAAGAAGAAGGTACTATTGTAAGGGAAACGTTACAAACATTAGTAAATGAAGTTGTGTTAGTAGAAGTAAATAAAGTAGAAAGTGGTGAATATATACAAGATCTTGCTAGTAGTAAGGTAGATGAAGAATTGGTGCGAATGCAAGAGGTAGTGGTAGAAGATTTGGAACTGTTAAAAGAAGAGATTGCAGAGGAGTTATTAGAATTAAGAATATTGTCAGGAGCCATCATTCCTGTAGAACCTATAGATAATGAAGAATATGAAGAAATAAATAGTGATGAGATAAATACGGAATTAGAAAGTATACAATCTTCTGATATTAGTAAGATTGCTAGTAAGACAATAGAAATAGACGACGTAATAGAATTATTAGAACTGTATGAAAGTAAGATAGAGCAGTCCATTGAATTGGTGAAAACGGTAAATGCTATTGATGAATCCGTGTTAAAAACAATTTTTATAGAGGAATATGTGAAACCAATAGAGGAGAACGTGAACATATGGAAAGAAGAAACAATGAATCGGTATGAACAAGAAACAGAACTTATTGAAACTTATGGAGAGCAATTAGAAGAATATACGCCTGATGATTCCACAGGATTTGTAACAACTAGCATATCTAATATGCGAGAAAACAATATGCAGATGCAAGAAGAAATCTATGCTAATCATAGAGAACACATGGAGGTAACTCATGATATTTATCAAACTACAGAGGAAAATATTCGCATCTTAACAGAACATATTGATCATGCCAAAGAGGAATCCAATTTGGCTGTAGAGTTAGGACTTGAAAATGCAATCAGTGTTAAAAATCAATTAAGTGCTAATAATCAGCTAATCTTAGAAGATTTTTCTAAGCTATTAGAATATACAAGATTAGGAAGTCTAGAGAATACACGAGTATATGAATTTATGATAAAGCCTACAGAGATGAGAAATCTTTTGTTGGAAAAATAGGAGGATGAAAAAATGAAAAACAAATTAATACGTAGTATATTAATGGTATGTGTGATAGTAGCAAGCATTGTCACCACGGGGTGTAATAAAAATTCGATTATGGAAGAAGAACAAGTAGAAGTACAATCCAAAGAGGAAGAAGAGGAAGAAGAAATGCAACTTCAAGAGGAAGAAGAGGAAGAAGAACAAGTAGAAGTGCAATCTAAAGGGGAAGAAGAGGAAAAGGTATTGCAAGTTTTATCAGAATTTTTTGCTTGCTTAAAAGAAAATGATAATGAAACCAGTATTAATTATGTTGATTTGACACAATTCGATGATATACACTCATTAGTCTTTATGCCGGAAATAGGAATTGAGTGTATTGATCAGTTTTCGTTAGATAATATGGAATTTAATATTTTATCAGTAAGTGTTGCAGAGGATACGGCAAGTGCAAGTGTGAAAATGAAATTTTTTGTTAGTTATGCTTTTGCGCAAGATCTTGGTGGAATGTTTTGGGAAGATGGAATTGATATAGTAGAATGGGATGGAGATGAGAGCTACATAGTAGATTACCTAGAGCGTTATGGCGAACTTTATGTGGTAGAGGATGAAGAGGAATATCTATTGGTGAAATTAGAGGGTGAATGGAAAATCGATACGTATACTATGATGAATGCAAGAAATTATTAATCAAGATTGTGGAATAGAGAAATCAGTATCAATGGCTTAATAAGCCTTGTATATAATAAAACGAAGGAGGAGAAGAACATGGCAGATATTAGTAATATTCGCATGAATCCAGAACAAATGGAAGGGATGGCATCAGAATTCAATTCTAGATGTGAAGAATTCAATCAAGTGGTATCTACAATGAAGACAATGGTTAACACCTTGTGTGAAGAGTGGTCAGGTCAGAGCAGTCAAGCGTTTTATGATCAGTTTGTATCATTAGAACCAAGCTTTGCAGCTACTTCAGAGTTAATTACTACCATTGCACAGCAATTAAGAGAGACTTCAAGTATTATGCAGAGTACCGACCAAGAGATTGCTAGTAAATTCGGTATGATGTAAATCTAGGAAATAATAATAGGTATTAAGCAAACAGCCAGATGATTCTGGCTGTTTGTATATTATTAGGAAGGAGTGAAAGGTATGGGAGAAGCAGAAGAAGTTAGAGTAATCATAGACCCTAGTGTGTTAACAGAACGAATTACAACATATTCTTCATTAACAGATCTTAATGGAATACCATTATTCACAGATGAATATGAGCAATTAGAGTATCAGCGTAAGATGGTGGATACTCATGATAAGTATAAAGAATTACTCTTTATTGGAACAAGGAATACTCAGGTAGAAGAAGATATTATGGGAAGATTATTCACCGTAGAATTAGTAGAAACTTATGGCGTATATAGACAAGATAGTGAGAAGAACATTTTCAATTTTGAATTCTTAGTACTGCTGATGATTCTAGTAGTAGGTGGGGGATTAGGATATCTCTATCAGCTTAGGAAGAAGGGTATGACAGGTAGGAAAGGGCAAACTAAAACTCCACAATCACTAATAGGAGGAACAGATGACAAGAATTACCTATAACGATATTAGGAGCATACGAGAAACCTTCTTAGGATTAAAAAGAATCATGGAACCTAAGATGGAACAGTTGCGAACCCATATGATGGAATTCACAGAGGATACCAATATATTTGAAGGAAAGTCTGCAAGTGCCATGAGAAGATACATACAAGAAGTGCATGGAGGAATCTTGTATGCATTTTTATTAGTATGGATGCAGATAGATCGAGAATTAAGAAGATATGAGGAAGTGTTTCAAGAAGAGGTAGATGAGAATGAGAATGCAGTATTTGAAGTGGAATACATAGAAGAGATTAAACGAACCATGCAGACTAGATCCAGTGAATATAGTGGTCTACATGAGGAAGTGATTTCCTTTGTAAATGAATACTGCGAATATGTAACAAGAGGGGTGCCAAGTTCAGATTCCTTGCAAGAAGCTTTCTATGAATCATCTACGTATCTAACACAGACCATGGAGCGTGTAATAGATTTCGACACGAATATGACTACATGCTTAGAAGAAGCGAATATGCTCTTAAGTGATATTAATAAGGCATGTAAGACGAAGATAGAAGTGGGTGCGAGTGGAAAAGATTTTGAGTATCCCAAAGATTTTTTGATAAAGAATACGTGGTTTGTTCGTATTGGGAAATTCACTGATTTTACACAATATACGACTGATCAAATATGTGCCATGAATGTGACTCATCTAGATAAGCGGCATCAGTATGAGTATTATAAAGAACTAGCAAAGAGAATGATTACACCGCCTTATTGTACTAGGGAATATACCTTCTATAATAAGGCGTATGGAGAATATCTGATTAGTGATCCAACGAAGATCAAAGAGATATTACGTGTCATAAAGCACGAACTAAAGATGCCAGCAAGTGACTTAGAGAAAGTCAATAAGTTTATGAAACCATTAGAAATTCAAGATATCATAGGGATTAAAGTCCTAGCATATGGTGCAGAGAAGCCGTATTACAACTTGTTTATAGAATACTTAGATGAATTTAAAATAACAAATACTGAAAAATCTGGTGTTTTCAATCATTTTTGGAATACCCTTAAGTTTCCAGTTTCCGAGGATAGAGAAAATAAAAGAGGACAATATTATACCTTTTTCCATGAAGTAGGACATGCCATAGATTATTACTATGGGAAGGAGAATGGATATAAAGCATTTGTAACAGACACCTATGTAGCTAGCAATGGAATGACTTTATCAGATGCCAATCGTCAAGATGTAGAGAATAGGATTTCGAAGGAGATTGATAATATATATATACATCAAGAGCCTTATAAAAGTTGGAATTTGACACTACAAAATGATAATAAAATTGCTATTCTAGAGAACTTAATGGAAGAATATGTGGAACAAGTCAACTATCCTAGTTCTATATCTAACTTACAGACAGAGTTGGTTGATACCATCAAGCTAATGTTGCAAGGAGCAGATAACGAAAGTGCATCAGATATTTTTGGAGGAGTCACTAATAATATCATCAAGAGTGATTATGGACATTTTACAGATGATAATGATGGTAGTACCTATTGGTTATATCCAGATGGGACTATAGAACGTCTAACGAATAGAGAATCCTTTGCAGAATATTATGGAAGATATATGACAGGGGAACCAGAAAGAACAGATGGATTGAATAGTATTCATGAGTTCTTACCTATATCGGAACAAGTTATATTAGAACTGATTGAAGAAATGGAATGCCATGTGGTAACAGAATAAGAGGGAGGTTATAGATAGATGAAGATAAAAGGAATATACCTTATAGCAATCTTATGGTTGGTAGGTAATCTAGCAGGATGTACACGTAAGGAAGAAATAGTGGAACAAGATGAAGGAGAAGAAATGAAAATATATGAATTTTTTGAGTTAGAGAAAGCACCAAGAGCAACAGGAGAACAAGTAGTGGAGGACATCATAAAGATTAAGTTACAAGATTTAGATGGAATGTGGATGAAAACTAATATAGCAATTAATATAGGAGAAAAGGGGTTATTTTTAAACCCAAGTGTATCGCCATCGTCTATTGATATAGATAGATTTGATCGTAGATTAACAGAAGAAGGTATTACTCAACTTTTAAACATCCTAAGAGAACATGATGTTATAAATTGGTCGGATTTATATGGAGTAGAAGAATCTGCATATGACGGAGATTATTATATAGGAATAGAAAGGTGGACATTAGCACTGCAATTTCGAGATGGCAGTGTGAAATGGATTTCAGGAAATTATAATGGAGAAGAGGACTTTCCAGAGGACCTAGAAATATTTATTAGTAAATTAGAAGACTTTGTAGAATTAGCAGGTTCTAAAGAAGCGAATATTGTGAGAGAAGATGAAGATGAGCCTAAATGGATTACAGGTATGACATCCTATAGATTTGAATTTTCTAATGAACAAATTGAAGTGAGATTAAATGGTGATATGGAGGAGCATGGGTATAGATTATCTATATGTGAGGAGTGGCAAGGATTTGCTGTCAGTAAGGAAGAAATTATTTATACAAAAGGTTGGTTAATTCCACCTGAGAATTTTATAAATAACACAGAAATTATCAAGTCTAATATCAAGGCAACAGTGATAGAGCAAAGATGGGAGGAATATCCACAGTATGTATTCTATCAATGGGAATTAACTTCTGGTGGAGATAGATGGAATTATGAGATGAGATTAAACGAATATAGTTCGGCAATAGCTTTAATTAACACCATATCAGAAGAATCAGCCCAAGAGATTTATGAGTTACTATCTTTTGAGGTGGTAACAGAGTAGATCGTGTAAAGATAATTTTATATACATGCAAATATGATAAATACTACAAGAAGGGAGATTCTTATGGCAAAAATTTATTTAGATACGAAAAAGTTTCAAGAGGGGCTTGGAGAAATGGAAACAAGTATTAGTGAAATACAAGGTACAAATTATAGAGGTGTAGAAAGCAATCTTCTTAGTTTACTTCAGATAATGGAAACATTAGAAGAATTGAATACTACAATAGAAAGATATAGAACTTTTCTAGAGAATGATCTAGAGAAATTCTATGAGGTAGGGAATACAATTGAGGAAGTAGACCATACGCTTGCAGATAAACTGCGAGGGGAGTTATGAGGTAGATATTGGTGTGAAAAATAGTAATATAAAGCCTAAATATTGCAGGTGTTACAAGAAGGGAGATTGTTATGTCAAATGGACAATTATATGCACAACGTAGTCAAAAAGAGAGTGAATTAGGTGTAGTGAATAATCAGCTACTACAAGTAGAAGAGAAGCTTGAACAAGTAGCACGAGCGAAAGCAAAGATAGCTATTCTAAAAGAAAGTGCCAAAATAATAGAGTATGCATTAAAAGAATTAGATTATGAGTATGCCTATAACTGGTATGGTAATCGGCAGAGCCATTATGCCTATGATAAGTATAATCCAACGTATCAAGAAGCAAAAAGATACTACGAATTGTTAGATGAATTAGCAGATGAATTAGTGGATACAGAGAGAAGATTAAATAGTGAAAAAGAACAATATAATTTTTTAATGAAACAATTGCAAGATGCAATTGCTTGGATTATAGGAGAAATAGAAAAAGCTTTTAACTAATAGGAGGAACAGATGACAAGAATTACCTATAATGATATTAGGAGCATACGAGAAACCTTCTTAGGATTAAAAAGAATCATGGAACCTAAGATGGAACAGTTGCGAACCCATATGATGGAATTCACAGAGGA
>JAWXVF010000253.1:0-2355 GCA_044425555.1 Eubacteriales bacterium | reverse complement strand
CTTATGGAACGCTTATTGTTGATGGGGAAACGCATAAACCAATAGCACTACTAGAAGGACGCGATGGTAAGGCTTTAAAAGAATGGTTAAAACAGAATAAGCAGGTAAAATGTGTTACTAGGGATCGAGCTAGTGCATATGCTTCTGCAATTTCTGAAGTTTTGCCTGATGCTATGCAGATAGCAGATAGATTTCATCTTCATCAGAATTTATTAGAAGCAATTAAGAACACTTTAAATTCTTCTGTTCCAGTGTTGAGCGACACGCTCATTTCAGTGCAAGCGACACTTTAAAAAACAGTATATTTTTTACTTTATGACACAGTATTTCCCGTGCGACACAGGCTTTCCAGTTCATGCGACACACTGTCGTAGGCTTATTTAAGTCCATGATTTTCTGGATTTAAATAAGACCATGACATGCATGGTCTTGAATAGAATTACCCGAGTGCTTGTTCGTTGATAGCAGATAGCATAATCTCGGAGTCGATGGTTTGTTTTTCATTTTGCTCCCCTAGAAGCAGTGCGGTAGTCATAACGTTATCAATGATGCGTGGATTTCCATTAGAGTATCCAGCTAATGCATGGATGGCATCCATGCCTATAATAGATTTTGATCCACCACCTAGTGTAATCTTGTGATAAATGTAATCAGCAATCTCATCCCCTTGTAGTCCCCTAAATGCATAATGGACCGTGATTCGTTGGCGTAATGCCTCATGGGGTGGCTTTTGTAGGGTGTTGTTGAGATAAGGTTCTCCGCTTAGAATGAGAGAAAAACAGTTTAGGGAGTCATAACTGAAATTCATTAACATCTTCAAATCCTTTAAAACTCCCTGATTTAAGTATTGTGCTTCATCAATCGCTAGAATAAATGGCTGTCGTTTCTCTTTGAAAAGATAATAGAGCCGTTCTTGTATAGTTTGAAACATCAGGGTTTTGCTCCCTTTTGCTTCTAATCCAAGTTCTTCACAAAACTGTTTATAGAACTCACCAACTGAAATGGTGGACAGACAGATATATTTCATATCATAAAGATTTTTATTGAGTGAATGCTCAAAGCAGCGAAGCGCAAAGGATTTACCCATACCAGGAGAAGCAGTAAAGACACCAATACCTCTTACTTCTTTTAGGTATTCTAGACGGGAAATCATCTGCCTATGATCACTTGATAAGAAGCAATCCTTTTCTTTTAATGCATGTTTATCAAATGGATTTTCGGATAATCCATAGTATGTATTATGCATGCGATTGGTCTCCTTTCTTGGTGAAATCAAGGGACTTTAGATTGTTTCTTTTCGTATAGCAGTTTGCATTTTTATCGGTTTTTAAAATAGGAAACTGTTCCTGATTGTATTGGATATATGCATTGTATTTATCATCGGGAAGGAATCGAATCTCAATGGTCATGCCGATGAATTGCTGAGGAACATCAAAGAGCTCTCCATCAATAGAGATACAAGAATCTTTTCGCACTTTACGAGTAATACGATTGTAAAAGCATTCGTTTAACCAGGTTTCTGACTTAGGTATTTGTGCCTTGGAGTTAGAGCTAAGAAAACGATGTAAAGGGGTGTCTCCAAACGCAGAATGGATGGTAGTGTTATGTTTATGGATATAGTCCGTTAGTAGTTCATTGAATTGGGCAAGGGAATGAATGGTGTCTGTATCTAGTACATTTAACCAACGTTCCCGTAAGGTACGGAAATTTCGTTCTACCTTGCCCTTAGCAGCACCATCTCTTACAGGGGTGTGAAGCAGTGTAGTCCCAATAGAGCCACAGATAAAAGAAAGCTGGTCATTCTTATAAGGACTTCCATTATCAAGGTAAAGCTTGTGCGGAATACCATAGGTTGCAACAGCTTGCTTTAGTACCTTTTGGAAGTTATAAGCATTATCTTGATAAAAGATTTGTCCCCCAACAATTAGACGAGAATGATCATCTATAATCATAACAAGATACGTTCGACGAGCATGACCATCTTCTTTTATATAAGGAAGGTAACAGGTGTCTGCTTGCCACATACATCCAAAGTGCTCTTCCTCAAAAGCTTTGCGGTCTTTGATATTTGGATTACGTGCAGACTTTAAATCATTGATTTTTACAAAGCGTTGAACGGCGCGTTTACTTACATCTGCTGTTATGTAGCTCTCTTGTACAAGCATGGTGTGAATCATAGTTGCATTGATTTTAGGATACTTTTCACGCAAACGATAGATTTCTTCAATAGCTACATCTGATAGAGTACGAGAAATCCCTTTATCAGATCGTACTTTGGGTAATAATGCATCCATTCCACCTCGACGATACTCATTGGTCCATCGCTCGATGCTATTATAATTATACATAAACTCT
>JAWXVF010000252.1:0-2364 GCA_044425555.1 Eubacteriales bacterium | reverse complement strand
GGAAGTGAATGGTATGGAAAAAATACAATTTAAAAGTAAAGATTTACAAAAAATGGTTACTGGGAATTTAATGACTAAACACGATGAGATAACGGAAAAAGATTTATTAGGAATAAAACAATTAACATTAAATGGATGTAATTTGGCGGGGCAAAAAACGGACATAAATCTAGAGGATTTAAAATATTTCAAATCTTTGGAAGTGCTTATACTATCTAAGGTTGATGTATTCGAAAAGGATATTGAATATATTAATAAATTAGAAATGTTAAAGATGATTCAATCTACGGATTGTAAATTTACATTAACAGATAGTAAAGTGTCTTTAAATTTAGAGAAAATTGTAATTGAGGGGCAAGATTTAGGAATATTAGAAAGCATAGAAAAGAAGACAAGAGTAAAGAGCATTAGGATTCGTCAAAATCAAAATGTAGATATGCAAAAAATTACAGAATTTTCTAGTCTACAACAACTATATATTCAAAATTCACGTATAATGAGTGAAGATAAGATACTAGATTTGCAAATGTTAGAATTACTTAATTTAGATGGAAGCAAGATGGAAAATGAAGATGTAATAAAAAAAATAAAAGAGAACATAAGAGTTGAGTTTAGAAGGGTGTAAATAATGGATAAATTAATAAATCTATCAGTTCGTGCAAAACAAAGTTTTGGGATAGATGAAGAAGAAATTACAGAAGAGATACTACAAAGAGCTTGTGGGAAAATGATGGAGATATCAGGTATTGAAGTGAAGTATAAAATAGATATAACACAAGAAGATATGGAAATGGTTTCTAAATACATAGATTCAAGGATGGTTGATGTTTATGTTGATGATGTGCAAAGGATGTTTCCAAATGATGTATTAGAATATGCAAAGGCATGGCAAGCACCAGGTCCGATACCAATTAACATACTTAGCTTTAGAGAATGCGGAGATGAATTAAAAAATGTAATTGGAGAAAAAAGTGTAGAATTACAATTGTATTCAAAAGAATCAGAGGAACTTACAAGAGAAGAGTACATGGATTTTAAGCAAAAATATAATATTGGATTGTGTAGCTTGATGTTTGAAAAATTGGAATGGGTTGAAGGAAAAGAATTTTTGGAAGGTGAAAATGTGAGAATATTTTACAAAAATTCGGCACACCCTGAAAAAAATCTAGAAACAGTAAAGCTAGCATCACAAAAATTAGATGAATTAACCTATGGCGTAGAAGAGATGGACTCTGAAGTAGAAAAATTTTTCACGATATATAAACGCATATCAGAAAATATAGTATATGACTATGCAGCTAGCGATACAATAATTAAGCTTAATAAGGGGAATATGGTAACAAAGGAAGAACATGATATAATTGCGCAAAGTCAGAATTTAAGTGGTCTAGTAAATCAAACCACGGTGTGTGCTGGTTTTTCGAGAATACTGCAGGCTGCTATGGAAAAAGTAGGAATAGAGGCGAAATATATAACTGGAAAGACTGAAACAGAAAGAGATTCTTACCATGCATGGAATCAAGTGAAAATTGACGGTGTCTGGTACAATACAGATGTAACATGGGATAGAGATGACATTTTATTAGGTGAAACGCCTAAAAATTGTTTGAAAAGTGATAAAGAATTTGTAAATCATGTGGAAGATGAGAATATAGTAGATAAGCAAATATGTGCAAATTCTAAAGAGCACAATGTAATAACAGATTTCTTTGAAATAGAGGCCTTGGAATTTCAGAAAGAAGAATATACTTCTGATCAGTTGATGGAATTGTTGCCAGAATTAAATAAAAAATCTGAAGCGGGGATAAAACTTGTTATTTCTAAACAAGGTAAGAATAAAAACTATAGTATAGGAATTGGAAACAAGTTATCGAATGAATGTGCAAAATGGACAGAAAACAAGATGAGTATGCAAAAAGAAGAAATGACACAATTTATTAAGCAGTTTACAGATAAGTATGAAATTATAGAGAAAGAAAGCGTATTTTATCGAACAGAAGAAGGTCTTGAATTAGTAATTCCAGGCAATCAACTGAAAAAAGATTTGGCAAGTGAAGGGATGGATTTTGATGAAATGCTTGTGCCAGATGATTATAATAAAGAGGCGGATTATAAGGCACAGATGGCACTAACAGTTAGAAAAAAATATTTTATGAGGAATTTTATATATAGAGTTAGACAAAAAATTAGCAAGATAGTGGCGGATATAAGGAGTAAAGTTTACGAGAAGAAAAATAAGGATTTAGAAAATACTCCGAACGAGGAAGAAAAATTGAAAAGCTGGGACTTGAGAAATTGGGAAAGTTATCCGGATTCTGAAAATACAGTAAGTAAAGAACCTACGACAGTAAAGCAAGTAAAAGG
>JAWXVF010000251.1:0-2366 GCA_044425555.1 Eubacteriales bacterium | reverse complement strand
GGCTAATATTGGGTTACATCTAGGTAGATACATAGGAGAAGAAGATGTAATTAAGTTAGTAAATGGAGATGGTGTCACATGGGATGATCCTAGAGTAGTAGCAGCAATCGAAGATTATGCAGATTTTCAAGCAAAAGGATATTTTTCATCTTCTATTGCGACCAATGCATTTCCAGCAGGACAAAATCAAGAATTTGCACCAGGTTTTGCAGCAATGAATTTAAATGGAGCATGGTTACCAAATGAAACTAAGAACTTCTTAGCAGCAGACTTTGAGTGGGGATTCTTCAATTATCCTGAAGTACAAAATGGTCAAGATCCAATTACGACTAATTACTTAGCAGCACAAGTGTTTGCTATTAATGTAAATTGTACAATGCCAGAAGAAGCGTTCCAATTTATTGAATACATTACTACTGGTGCAGTAGATATGCAAATGGTAGAGGCTGCTTTAGTAATTCCTACTGATAAAGCCAATACAGAGTGGCCAACAGAATTAGCAGCAGTTAAGAAAGCGTACGAATCTACAACAGATAGTTATATTTGGGCGGCAGGTGTAGAGTCTAATGGAGATATTACACCAATTCTAAAAGACAATACGATTCGATTAATGAGTGGAGCAATGACTGCTGATGAATTTATTGTGGCAATGAGTGCGGCATATTAGAGAAGAAGTGGTTAAGAAAAAGTGAATATAATGAAATAGAAGTACAATAGAATGGTGACAAGAGTGTTTGTCACCATTCGTTTCATAGGAAGGGGTAATATTATGAATATGCGTTTGAAAAAGAAGAACAATATAGGAATGATAATAGGATTTTTAGCACCTGCTGTGATTATATTCTTATTAATTTTTCTCTATCCGATTTGTCGAACAATCATCATGAGTTTTTATAATATTGAATCAGTAACAGCACCGACTAGTGAGTGGATATTCACAGGAACAGAGAATTATGAAAGATTGTTTACTACAGGAATTTTTAAGACTGCAATGTATAATCTATGGAAGATTTGGATCTATGGAGGACTACTTGTAATGTCATTATCATTACTGTTTGCAGTTATTTTAACAAGTGGTATTAGAGGTAAGAAGTTTTTTCGTGCAGTCATCTACTTACCTAATATTGTGAGTGCAGTAGCACTTGCTACCATGTGGTTACAATATGTATATAGTGCTAATTTTGGATTGCTGAAGAATTTTTTTGGAATGTTAGGTATGGAGAAAATGGCAGCTTTTCCATGGTTATCTGCAGATAATAAGTTCCTTGCTCTTTTGTTAGCGTATTGTTTTGGAATGGTCGGATATCATATGTTAATTTGGATGAGTGGAATTGAGCGAATTGGTCCCGAATATTTTGAAGCTGCTAAAATAGATGGGGCAAATCAATTGAAACAATTTCGATATATTACAGCACCTTTATTAAAAGGAGTGCTAAAGACTAATTTGACTATGTGGTCTGTAAGTACGAGTGCCTTTTTTGTATGGTCGCAATTATTCTCTTCTGTTACTGCAGGTGAATCTACAATTGTTCCAGTACAATATATGTATTCCCAAGTATTTGGAGCAGGTAATACTGCGACAGTACGTAATTCTGGATATGCTGCGGCTATTGGTGTAGTCTTATGTATTTGTGTAGTTGTTATCTTTCGAACGATTAATTTTTTGGTAAAAGATGATGATTTAGAATTCTAAGAAAGGATTGGGTGATAAGTATGATGAAGAAAGAAAAAGAAAAAACAATTGAAAAATTTAATTTACAAAAAGAAATACGCTTGTTACCAGGATATTTGATTATTCTGATATGGGTAACGTTTACCTTTGTATTATTAGGATGGATTCTAGGGGCAAGTCTTTCTACCACAGCAGATATTTTTGCAGGAAAAGCATTGCAATTTCCGACAGGATTACACTTCGAGAATTACGTAGCTGCTTGGGGAAGTGGTGGAGTATCCACTTTTTTTATTAATTCCTTATGTTATGCATCTATTTCCTGTGTATTATTAATTATAATTTGTGCACCAGCGTCTTATGTGTTGTCACGTTATACATTTTTAGGAAATAAAATCATACAAACTGCATTTGTATCTGCTATGGGAATTCCTATTATTATGATTATTCTGCCATTATTTGCAGTGATTGCAAGTACAGGCGTATTAAATAATCTTATGGCAACAAGAGTAACTCTTATTATTTTATATGTAGGAATTAATGTGCCATATACTACTATATTTTTATTGGCATTTTTCTCTAACATATCAAGAACGTATGAAGAAGCTGCTACAATTGATGGAAGTACACCGACAAAAACATTTTGGAAGATTATGTTCCCCATGGCACAATCTGGAATTGTGACAGTAACGATTTT
>JAWXVF010000044.1:0-18036 GCA_044425555.1 Eubacteriales bacterium | reverse complement strand
ACCTCTATCTACTATCAGTCTACAAATCATTTGTCAATATATCATGTTGCTTTTTTTGTATAATAATTTTAACCCATATAATTTAATCTCTTTCTAACTCATAAAACCCAACCCCCCCCCCTACAATTTCAGCATTTTTCAAAAATGTTTTTCCATTATATTGTAATTCTTGAGTATTAATCCCTCGATTTGCAATGATAACACAATCCGGGATAAATTCCACACTTTCATATTGTGACAGTCCACTTTCAACCATTACATGTCTAATCTCATATTCATCTTCTAGCAACATCCTCCACAAAGGAAACTCATATGTATCTACCCCTAATGCAATACCAATATTTCCATAATCTTGTTCTTTAATGTAGTCTGTAGCAGCTCTATATTGGACACCCAACTCCCACTGTCCTATTTTGAAGTAGCCTTCTTCATCTACTATTGATGAATTATAGATATACATCGTTTGAAAGAACAAGGATGTTAATGAGAATAGTACAACAGCTTGTACGATCGCTATTTTCCCATTTAAGAATTCCAATTCTTCACCTTTTTGTAATATTACTACAACGGCAACACATACCATTGCAAAGTAAGAAATCATATAGCGTGTAACAAACGGTTCCCATCTCAGCACCATACAAAACAGCAAAAAGGATACTATGCTAGCCATCGACACTTGTCTTTGAATCCTCGTCATTTTTCTATAAACAAATGGTAATAGGAGCAAACAAAAACACAAGATAATCACCAGAATATAATTAGGTGCCGTGTCACACCCATACGTGCCCACACTAGAGTATCCAAACATCCTACCATCCTCTGATATTGTTGGATCATTAATCGCTACACCTAAGAAATTCGATATCTTTGTTAAAATACTTACCATTAACCCTTGATAGTTCTCGTTTAGTATTGGAAATATATTATGTGTAAAATTCTTTAATAAATTAATAAAAACGTAATTTGGCTTCAATGTACCAATTAATTGCCTACTTCCTACTTGGTCAATTGAAATACTACCAAAGCTCAAGTAATTCCTAATCCAATCAAATGACAATGGTATAACTATTACAGCTAGTGCCACTACAGCCATTTTTATTAATTCTATTATCCGATCTTTTCTTCTAATACACGCAATCAATAACGCCACCAGAAACACTAAAATCCCAAAACCAGTAGATGGTTTAGACAAATAACTAAATGCAATACACGCAGCCATCACTACTATTGTTTCAACTGTGCTTTTATTCCAACTCAAACACTCTTTTGTTCGTATAAAACCAAGAACTAAATATACAAAAAACAACAAGTACATAGTAGATAAATGGTCAACTTGTGTCGTCATCGCTTCTGCTAGTGCAATTGGAGCTGTCATGAACAACAGTGCGCCTACGTACGCATAATTCTTTTTAACCTCTATCTTTCTAGCAATCTGATACACCATATACGCATTAATTCCATATGCTATGCATTGTTGCAGATTTAACAAGCGTACTGATTGATTTGTTATGACATATACGAATAAGTTATTATATGCAGGTAATACTGGACTAGCCACCTGCCTATCATTACCCGTTGCATAATGTTCGATTGATTGAAACTGTTCCCAGTTTACTATTCTTGCCAAATGGTAGGTCATGGAATCCCAATTATACGGAACATAAATAATGGATGCAATTAATGGAATACAAAATAATACCAACAGCATCCAAGTTCTCTTATCTAATTCACCAATGCGTTCTTTTAAACGATAATTATATTTTCGCTTTCTCTTCAATTTATAAAAAAAGATTGCAATACATACCATTGAATAACTTATTAGAATATTCGATTTAGTTATAGCGTGAAATATACTAAGGACATTGATTGTCCCAAAAAGAAGCGCTTGCCATATAACTATAGCGTTGATCACTCTTCTTACCCCAACAACTGTCTCATGTTGCACATCATATATCATTAGCATAGATAATATCATTCTTCTTCCCCCAAAACTTCATCGACTTATTTCACTCACTCGATCCATATTCTTGCTTCTATCCATTTGCACAATTATCCTTTTTAGATAAATTGCATTAACACCCTAACGGTTCTTATAATGCATATAGCAAATGGCATTTGCACCCTATTCTTACGTAGTGCCCTGTACGCCTCCCTGAATGATATAACATAACTCCCCAAAGTAGCTGTACTCGTCCCACCATAGAACATAGAAATCAATGTTTTAGGAACATATGCTACTAAATTCTTATCTATTAAAAACCTTAACATAAATTCATAATCTGCAGCACATGTATAACTAATATCATACAATCCATACTCATCATATATCGATTTTTTCAATAACAAAGATGGATGGCCCGGCATCCATCCACGATAGATAGCCCCTTCCCCCATCTTCCATTTCCTAATCACTCTAGAATCTGCTTCGTAAACAATATCTGCATGAGCCCCTACTACACCTTGATTCAATTCTATTGCATTCACTAATTCTTCTATTGCACTATTCACTACATATCGATCGTTCATAATTTCTATATAATCACCTGTAGCCAATCTAATACCTTTGTTGATTGCATCATAGATTCCATTATCTGGTTCTGACAACCACTTAGTATTAGGTTCAGTCACTTCAGCATATTCTTTAATTATATCTAACGTTCCATCAACTGAAGCTCCATCTATAATAATTACTTCGATATTACCGTAGGTTTGTTCATCAATACTTCGTAATGTTTGTTCAAAGTTTTTCTTACTATTAAATGTCGTTAAAATTAGTGACACTTTCTTCATTAACTTGCGCCTCTCTGTGCTTTTCTTTATTTATTAGTACTCTGCCTTCTACTACGTTCACCTTCTTTCACTAATGTTGCTATTGTTTTTCCTGAATCATTAGTTCCCTTATTGATTATATGAAAGTACTCCAACTCATGTTGCATCATTCTCAAGCGTAGTTCAACATACAATATTATGTTAGAATGACCTGCGATCAAGCCATTGCAATGTGCTAACGTTTCAGCATCTCTTAATATCTCCAATCCTAACTTATAATTATGATTCTCTCTCTCTGCATTCATCCAACATACCCACTGACCATTTTCACCTCTAAAAGTGTCTTTATAATATACAACTTTATCTCCAAATTTTTCCACAAATGCATCTACAGCCTCTTTTTCATCTGTCGCTAGAAAAATTTGTTCAAACTCATACTCCTTCAGTATTTTCTCAGCATGTTCAAGGTGTTCATCTAACGGAACCGCAATTGGATGATTAAATACTGCTTTTCTTAAATCCCCACCTCTTACATGTATTCCTAAGGTTCTTTTATTACCAAGTAGACTCTTCATATCATTTTCCAATATATCTTGAGTATGTTGGTTTAACTTAATTTACTTATCAATGGTTAGAATAGCTCGGTCTATGTAAGCAGATTTTTGCTCTTCACTCAACGTATGACGCTTAGTCAATTGACCTACTATCCCAGTTATAATATAGTTTCTATCTTCATTATCAAATTTTATCACACTATGCTGTTGTGTTATTACTCGCACATCACTTGTAGGCTCAAAATAATATTCAAACGGATTATTTGTTTGAAGAAATTCACACTCTTCAGCATACAGAAAATCTTTCGTCCAACGAACGAGTGGCTTAGCGTTAAGGTAATCTGCATAAGCTAATGCATCTACAACCCTAAAATAAGCAGCAAAAAAACCGTAACCTCTTCCGCTCACTTCAATCTCGTAGACTATATTTTGATTCCACCCTATATTGTCAATTTTTATATCCCCAAATGACTGCCCCTCTTTTATAACATATTCATAAATTTCATCTTTTTTATATCCCTTAATTGCCTTGTATATATAGTGAATCAACTTATTTTTTTTAAGACACTCTTTTATTTTCATAAAATCCCTCTAGTCCATTTCTTATTTTTTACAATATTATATTTACCTGTTTATCTTTGATTTCATACACTATATCACAATTTTGAATTGTTGTTAAGCGATGCGCAATAATAATCAAAGTTTTTCTCCCAGCCAGTCGATCGATTGCTTCCATCACCGCCTCTTCTGTATCATTATCAAGGGCTGAAGTTGCCTCATCCAAGACTAATATTTCTGGATTCGTATAAAGTGCTCTTGCTATGCCAATTCGTTGTCTTTGTCCACCAGACAATCGCACTCCACCTTCCCCAATTACTGTTTCCAAACCATTGGGTAAATCATCAATAAAATCCTTTAATTGTGCGCCTTCTATTGCCTCTTCCAACTGTATTTTGCTAACTGCTTGCTCATCTACGCCTAATGCTATGTTATTTCGTATAGTATCATCCATCAGAAAAATAGACTGTGGTATATATCCTAATTTTTCATGCCATCCTCTAGACATAGTATCTATTCTTATACCATCAATCTGTACATTGCCTATTGTTGGTTTCAATACCCCAAGTATAATATCTGCTAGTGTTGATTTTCCTGATCCAGATGGGCCAATAAAAGCAATCGACTTAAATTTTGGTACCTCTAGATTTACATTTTCTAATACATTTTGTTCTGTATTTGGATATGCAAACGAAACCCCTTCAATTATTATCTTATCCTCAAAACCAATCTTTTGCGGATTAATTATTCCTTCTTCATTCCTCTCCATTATTTGTAAATCAAAATAAATAGCCTCCACACTTGATTTATTAAACATAATCTGACTAACATACGTTGTAATTCTATTAAATGAAGGCAATAATCGGAATGCCGCCATTGCAAAAACCGTTAATGTAGGAATAAAATATCCAATTGCAGTACCTGTTGAAATCTTGTAAATTACAACACCCAACAAAGAACAAACGCACAAGGTTTCCATCAATGTTCTTGGAATAAATGCTAACATCTTATAAATCCGATAGTTTTCAGCATAAACCTTATAAATGTCCTCGTATTGTTTCATGAAATAATTATCATTCCCTAACAATTTAATTTCTTTAATCCCTCCCGTAGATTGTAAAACCCATTTAGTCATTCCTGCTCTGTAAGCCCTACATTCAAGTCCCTTTTTTTCTAAATTAATCTTAATACCCTTAAATGCCGTAACAGTAAACACTACTAAAATAATCATGACACAAGCTGTTATCGTAGGGTCACTATAAAATAAAAAGATTCCAAGCATTAAACAAACCGATAGCTCGGCTATTAACTGTAGACTAGCTAATACAGCTTCAAAAAAACTGACTGTATCTTGGTTTACATTACGTACCAAATCTGCACTATTGTGTGTTAAAAAAAACGTATACGGTTGCTTCATATATAATGACAATAATCTAACAGCAAGTTCTTTTTGACTTCTATACGTGAATTTATACATCATATTATTCATGTATGTTACGAAGATATTTTTACCAATATATACAACTATTAAAAATACCCCTAAGAGTATTAAAAACTCTTCTACAGATCCTAATTGCAATGTTGCATAAATATAGTTTAAATATTCTGTTTTATATATCACTTCAGGGTCAAGCGCAACATTTATAAAAGGGAGTATTGCCGTTACTCCTATTAGTTCACATAAAGATCCAATTAATATTACAATTGTTAAATACACAATATTTAGCTTTTGATGTTTGGTGAAAATACCAAACACTTTTCTTATTGTACTCATATTATACATAGGTAATTAATTCAACTTACCTTCTCCTTTATTTCTTTAATGAGCATATCAAGATTAACTATGCACATATAAATATTTTCCTAATTCTTTTTCTATTATTTTAATTTCACTTTGATGCTTATAGATCTTGTGCTGACCAATATTCTTCTCTGAAATTTGCGGGTTGAATAACTGCATCTTTCGCACATGATTCAATTCAACTCCATCTACTTGTATAAATTCTAATATCTCAACTAATACTTCATCATAATGGTAAACCAAATCTTCAAATTTCAAATATAATATATTTGAATTGTCACTCTCTATTGACACCCTATAAGCCTTATGCCACTCTACATACTTCATTGCATCATGCGAATCTTCTAAGTCGTAACCAATTATTTTTCTATTCTTAATCAATTCAACATAGATATCTCTCGGATCTCTATCAACAACAATAACCTTTGTACCCCTACAATAATCAAATGCTTTTTGTGGATACGACGGTGAAAAAGCTTGTTCAATTATAAAATAATCATACTTCTTATCAGCATTAAAGACTCTTACAAGCGCATCCATATATGATTGCACAGCTTTATGGAATTCGTCCCTATCAATTTTCCCAAAATACGCTTCTTCTCCATAAGATTTATGATTTATTCTTCTTGCAATTCGTTGTGATAACCATCTGAAATAAGATGCTCTAAAATCTAAGAACCACCAATAGCTATTATAACGAAACCGTGTGATTTCACCAACAAAATCAACAGCACATTGGTAAAATTGACCATCAAACAACTCATCTAGTTCTCCACCTATTTTAAATTTAGTACGTTTTCTGGCCATTTTTTTTGCGAGTGATAGGAATTCTTTAATGGCTATATCAACATTCAATGCATCCCATCGTTCGACCATTTGGTATTCCAAATCAATCACACCATTCGGATCTCTTAAAATTCGTAGTTCCATATCGAATTCACCAATTGTATCAAATTCTCTTAGCAAATCCATAAGTGCACCTGATCCAGACCATCCATAACCTGCTACTGATAAATACTGACATTCTTCTTTCATTCTACACATAACCTTTCAAGCTAATTACTAATAGTTTTTCCGCGGTATTCTTCCACTAATCGATTAATCACATTTTTCATATCATGCTGACCGATATCACCATATATCTTCTTGTTTAGAATCGTATTATCTAGTACTATATCAGCCCATCGTCCAGCTTCTTCATCTAGATCAACTCCTACAATTTGTTCAGACAACATCACAGATTCTGGAATTGTATTCGAAATAACACATCTTAAACCTGACACTTGTGCTTCAATTAAAACATTGCCAAAACCTTCCCATTTACTTGGGAATACAAACACATCCATAGCCTTCATAATTAAAGGAATATCATCCCTATTTTCTAGACACAAATATTTTCCACCTAATCCTAACCCCTCTAGTTTAGTAATCATTTTATCTTTCAATTCGCCCATTCCTACCATAAGCAAGAAAGCTTCATGTTTTCTTAATACAACTTCATGAAATATATCTATTAAGAAATCATGATTTTTTTGTTCCTGAAATCTTCCCACATGGCCTACAATATACCTATCAGTTGATACATTCAGCTTTCTTCGAGCATCACTCTTAGAAGTTTTTTGCTCTTGGAATTTATCAAAATCAATACCATTATGTAGTGTTAATGTGTTCGTAACAGAGAATAATTCGTTTAATTCTTCTTTCATTTCATCATGTAACGCAATTAATTTCATATTATATTGCTTAATAAGTATTGTAGCAATCTTTTTCTCTCTTGGTGTAAACATACGACTTGGCAAATTATGACATGTATAAAACAACTTAATACCTTCTAGTTCCAGTATGATAGCTTCTAAATAATGTAACATTTCTAAGTGTATATGTATACAGTCTGGTTTTTCAGAACGTATGATTTTAGACAATTCTTTTGCACACGCTTTTCGATGTAGATTAGGCATATATCGGAAAAGTATACGTTTCCAAATATTATATAGTTTTTTTAATTTTATATTTCTGCGTATTGATATAACTGAAATTCCTTTATTTTTAAGAGTTTGCACATTTTTTTGAGTATTTTCATCGGAAATAATTACGATAACACTCTCAATATCTTCAGGGGACATCATCGCGTAATCTTTCACTAATGTTTCTGCACCACCTGTTGATAGTCCAAAGATAAATTGCATTACTTTAGTTTTTTTCACATTCAATCTCTCTCTTTCATAACTTCTCACATATTTACTATTTACTCGAAGACTGTTCTATACAATCTTTCCAAGATTGGCAAATCACTTCTAAAGCATATTGATTTTTCACCTTCTCAGCCTCTTTGGATATTCTATCAGCAAATAACACTTCATTGGTAATTTTATTCATTGCTGCGACCATGCTCTCTTTATTTCCAACAGGGACTAGCATTCCGTTAATCCCATCTTCTATGAGCATTCGTGCCCCTCCTATTGGACAATCTGTTGCAATTACCGGCAATCCTAGTGCCATTGCTTCTAACAATGAGTTGGATATACCTTCATAATTCGAAGATAACACATACATTCCTGCATCTTTTATATCTTCTAATACACTATTTGAAAATCCTGCAAAGATAACATCATTGTCAAGACTTAACTTGCGAGTCTGCTCTTTTAGCTCATCCCTTAAATCACCATCACCATATAAGATCAATTTGTAGTCTATATGTATATTTTTGAATTCTGCAAATGCATCTATCAATAATTTATGATTCTTTTCCACCCCTAATCGTCCCACTGCTACAATTGTTTTACTTCTAATTCCCATGTACCGTTCTGGGATACCATGTGACACCGGATTAGGAATCACTACACTTTTCTTCTGAATTCCCTTTGAAAAACACAACATTGCATCTTCAGTTTGAAAAACGAATTGTTGTCCACACACATAAATGATGTCTCTCAAATGTTTAAATTTACATTCATGGGGATTACTTCTTTCAGAGAGAATTAGCGTTTTGTTCAAGAATGCAGCAGCTATTATTACAAATAAATTTGTCTCCGTACCAAAAGATAGATAGACACTTCCCTTATTCTCTTTAACGTGTTTCCGCAATAATATGATTCTTCTTATCCTTGCAATTAATTTCCCATTCGTTCGTTCTGTCAATCGAGTTATTTGTATTTTTTCATCTAGTTCGTACGAAATAGTTGGATCTGATAATGTAATAATTTCAACTTCATAATTGCAATTCACAAAATCATTAGCCAATATTGCAATTACACGCTCTGTTCCACCACCAGCCATTGTAGCTGTTACAAAATTCACTTTCATAGCAACCTATTCTTTCTTAAATCCCTCACTGTGTTACATATATTCAATCGATATCCAAACTGTGGATTTTATATATATCAATAATTTGTTCTACCCAGTTTTTAATCTCAAATTCTCTCACTACACTATTTTTTTGTTCAATATTATATTGCTTTATTTCTGTATGATTTTGAACACGTTTGATTATTATTTTAATTTCGTCCATCAGACTCTGTACGCTTTCAGATTCAAACCAATTAATATGTTCTACAACTTTCATTGTATTTTGGCCTCTAACATCCGATGCAAGAACTTGACAATCTGAATAGGCAGCTTCTGCAACTGCATAGCAAAACGAATCACTTCTAGAAGCCGATATGAATAGATCTGCTTGGTCAAAGAGCATTTTCACTTTATCAACCGGTGAAATTACCCGAATATATCTAGGTATCTCACCACCTATTGTCTTTCCTATTAGTTCCTCAATCACTTCTTTATTATTCGAAACAATATATAAACAACAACTATATTCTTTCATCTGCTCAAGTGCACAAATTACTAAATCTATACCTTTTCTATAAAATTCGCTGCCAATAACTAATATATTAAATTTATCATTTTCAAACTCATATTCAGATTTTTCATAGTCTAAATTCGTAAATACTATTGCGTTATTCACTTGATAACTACTCTCTCTAGGATACGTAATTAGCAGATCTTCATACACGGCATTACTTACTCCTATAAAATCCACTCTTCTATACAACAATTGTCGCACAAAGGATTTGATAGAATTATGTGATAGATTAACGTGATTGTGCATATGAAATAAAACTTTATAATCCCGCCTAGCAAATGCCAGTTTAATTGCCAAGATCACCTTCGACCCTACAAAGTGCGTATGAATAATAGTTCTCTTCCCATTATTACATCCTATCATTTGAAGTGTCCGATACATTGAACTCAAATCAAATTCGCTATAATATATATCACACGCACTTAACGTTTTTACCCATTTCCTATCTCGCGCAACAATAGGAAGTACATAAGTAATCTTCCCAATACCTCTCTTCGTAATTTCTGTTGCCAATTCATTCATTGACGCAACAAAATTACCCGGGTTTATAGGTTTAAAATGACATATATATACTAGATTCACTTCTTGCATGAGACCACACTCCTTATAGCATATTGCTTGAAACTATCTTTCAAACTTCTGATCCTCTAATCGATACTTATTCCCTTTGAAGAACTTATGTTTCACAATCCACCAGCCAGGAACCCATATTCTTTGTTTCATTGCAGGTGCCGCACTTCCAATCATCCAACACTGCTTGTCACAATCTTTCACTTGGCATCGTACTTCGCTCGCTTGATTCGAATTCCATATATCATCCCAGCTTTGGTCATGTAGGTTACCCATCACCATTTTCTCTGTGCTACCATTACATGGAAGTATATTCCCAAATGGATCTATGAAGAATCCATTCGTTCCCATTTCACAAGGTAACAATCTCTTATTCCCATACATATAATTAATCAATCCATGATTGAAATAAGCTCTTGCCCACTTCTTTGGTGACTTTGACTGCAACAATGCATTGATTAATTCTTCAAATGCCTCTGCAACCTTTCCCTTATCATCAATCTTATTATCTGTCTTTCTAAAATAAAAAGAATTATGAAGTGTTGCTGTGGCAAATTCCATTCCCATTTCATCTGACATTTGATAAAGTGGTAATAAATCTTTTGCATTCACATCTTGTACCGTCATACCGAATCCAACATCTTTATGACCCATCTCAACTAACTTCTTAAGCGTTCCATAACCACGGTTAAATCCATCTGGCAGACCCCTTATTGCATTGTTTGTTTCCTCTAACCCTTCAATGCTGATTCGAATTCCCACTTCTGGAAAACGTTCACACATCGCAATAATACGATCTGTGAAATAACCATTGGTAGAGATTACAATACGTTCTGTTTTCTTATATAGTAATTCCACGATATCTTGTATATCTTTTCTAATAAAAGGTTCTCCACCTGTTATATTCGTAAATGTCATATCAGGGAGTTTCTCTAATGTCTCTAAATCTATTTCTTCTTCTGGCCTTGTTGGATCTTTGAAACAATCACACATATTGCATTTTGCATTACAACGATATGTGATAATAACAGATCCGTGTAACTTGTTATTTGCCATCTATTCACTCACTTTCATATAACTTCTGTAACTGCTGCATATAATCCGATAAAGTCGTATAGTGCTTGTCTAAACACCCACCACTCATCTTATCGCACTCCTTCTTATCATACCACAATTTACTAATTTTGTCTTTCAAATCTTGCTTATCCTTGGGTGTATACAAAAGTCCCGTATTCCCTTCCTCTATCAATTCCGAAACACCACCTTGATTCGATCCAATCACAGGAGTCCCAAGGTATTGTGATTCTAATACAGAATACGGACAATTTTCATAACAAGAAGACGTACATAGCGAGAATCTCGCACCCGCAATTAATCTATTTAATGCCTCACCTGTTTGAAATCCAAGATTGGTGATATTACTCACTTCCTCAACCACATCTTCTAATGGACCACTCCCTGCAAAACGAAATGGAATCTCTGTCAACTCCGCACAAATCTCAGTCAGAAAATCAATCCCCTTTTCACTTGAATATCTACCAAAATATAGTACGTATGCGTCATCATTCACCTCATTCACAACACCCAACTTTTCCGCATTAAGAAAATTGGTCATTACTTGAATGCGTCCCTGCAAATCCGGATTCGTTCCTAATCTATCTGCTAAAAAACGACTTGGACTAATAATCACATCAATCATTCGATATGAATGTAACTTTCGATATAACACTGCCTCAATTGTCCCCAATAAACTCTTCACCCTAGATCCATGAATACAACGATACTTGCTACATTTATTAACAGAGTGCTCCATACACTTTGTGCAAACAGTATCCAATTGTTGATTATACATAAGATGATTGGGACATACTAACTGCGAATCATGGGCAGTAAAAATAATCTTAATCTTCTTCCCGCTTTTCTGCTCATACGCCCTTATTGCATATAAAATCGACGGTGTTAATTGAAAATTGAAATTATTCACATGCACCACATCAGGATTAAAATCCTTTAATACAGCCGTAATCTTTTGCTTTGCTTCCCTTGAATATAGAATCTTAAAAGGATAGAATATTTTCTGTATTTTACTCGTACGGAAATCCATATTGTTAGTATAGACATTCATTCGATTTCCTACTACTCGTTCTGGATGATCCATTCCAAAATATTGCACCTCATGTCCATTCTCATTTAAGTATTGACCTAATTGAAACACATAAGTCTCTGAACCACCATTTTTGTGGAGGAATTTATTTACCATTAATATTTTCATTACTAATTATTGCTCCATTTGCTATACGTATTTGTCTCTACTGCTAACAGTTTCATTCTCCTAGGCTTCATACAATTGAATCGTATCTTTCACAATACAATCCCAATTATAACGTTCTATTACTTGCTCTGCAACTACTTTTTTAACAACACTTACCTTTTCCTTCTCGTTAAGCAACATCTCTAATTGCTCTTGAAGTGACGCTACATCACTTTTAGAGAAGTAAAATCCATCTTCACCTATCACTTCCACACATTCTGCAATATCACTTGCAAGAACACAATTCCCATAACTCATTGCCTCTAGTAAACTAAGGGGCATGCCTTCTATATCACTTGGCAATACATATAGATATGCATTACTATATAACTCTTCTAAAATTGCACCGGCCACAAATCCCGTCATGATAATTCGTTCATCTACACTTGCCATTTCCTTCATTTGTTCATAATAAACATCTGTATGACTACTTCCTCCTGCAATCACTAATCGTTTGTCAGTCTTTAGATTCTGATATGCTTCCATTAGATAATGTAATCCCTTTTCCGGAACAATTCTCGCAAGGAATAAAATATAGGAATCCTTTTGTAATCCATATTGCTGTTTTATTTCATCAGCTTCTCTTATTGCAGGTCTTGTGATTCCATTGGGTAAATACTCCGTAGTTCTATGATACGTATCCTGAAAATATTGTTGTACATTCCTTGACAAGACAATGACTTCATCTGCATATTTAGCCGCACTCTTTTCTCCTAGCAATAACATCTTAGTTGCTAGTCCACCCCATTTCGCACGTTGCCAGTCTAGCCCATGAATTGTAACAATCGTATGTTTCCAAAATAACCTTGTTAGCTTGCACATAAGCGCAGAACCTTCTCCATGAATATGTATCACATCGTATCTCCCACAAATCGCATGTATAGTTGCTAGAAAAGCATAGACAATTGCATTTAATTGGCTTATTTGAAATGTTGGTATCGTTACAATACGAATCCCCTTGTATTCTCTTAGCTTACTTCCATTCCCTAGTTCATACTCTTTCCCTGACACATGGCTCCCTTTACGGTTATAGACCGTAACTTCATGACCAAGTGCAACCATCCTCGTTGCTAATTCTTCCACAACAATTTCAACGCCACCTTCACGCGAGGGAATTCTTTTGTGCCCAATCATTGCAATCTTCATACACACTTCTCATTTCTTTCTACTTAGACCCCTTTGCAAACAATACAACACCAAAGGTCTTACACACTATCTTAAGATCAAGAGATAATGACCAATTATCAATATACTCTAAATCATATTTCACCACATCATCGAAGTCAGTGATTTCACTTCTCCCACTCACTTGCCATAAACCAGTAAGTCCTGGTGTCATACTAAGTCTTCTCTTATAATAATAATTATATTCTTCATATTCATCTACCGTTGGCGGCCTTGTCCCTACCAAACTCATATCGCCTTTTAGAATATTTAGAAATTGAGGGAATTCATCTATGCTTGCCTTACGAATCCATTTGCCAACTTTTGTAATACGAGGATCATCTTCTAATTTAAACATATGCCCTGATACTTCATTCTGATCCATTAATTCCTTCTTACACTCTTCTGCATCTATGTACATTGATCGAAACTTGTAAATCGAGAAGATTCTACCATTCTTACCAACACGGTTTTGTCTAAATAGAATAGATCCCTTTGATTCTAAACGAATTGCTCCTGCTACAAACGGAAACATTATCATCATTATCAAAGTCCCAATTAATCCAGCTCCAAGATCCATTAGGCGTTTAATCATACGCTTATGATAATCAAGCTCTGCCATGGAATAACTAATTACAGTAAATCCACCTACCGTTTCAACAACACGTGCCTTACTATCAATATTCGCAATATCAATGGCGTAGTGACAGATTACTCCCATCATCTCCAGATTCCTTACAAGTTTCGTAAGTTCTTCCTTTTCTTCTTTTGGCAAATAGATAAACACTTCATCAATTACCATGTGTGTCATTACTTTTAGATAATCTTTATTGGCACCAACTACCTTAACACCCTCAACACAATCTTCTACAACACTTTCATTCCCATCCCAGATTACAATTCCAACAATTTCATGCATATAATCCATACTTTGATTCATCTGGACAAGAACTGTTTGTACCATTTCTTGTGTTGTAATAATCACTGTTTTTTGCTTGATTTTAGAGGTACTATAATACTTCCTAGATACGTATTTAAGAACTACATGTGTTAGTAATGATAACACATAATTACATGCCAGAAAATACCCCAGAAAGAGACGAGAATAGGGATCCGCATTCTTTGTTAGAAAGAGATACGTTCCAATTGCTACTAACATTACAATATGATACTTTGTACTCGCAACGAATTCTATCCCATAACCACGTTTCACAAATTCTTGGCCATAATTAGTCATGACTGTATAGACTACAGAAAATAGTATCAGAAATAATAACATGGCATTATACAATTGCTCTTCGTATTCTATACGCAAGGTTCCATACCGAAGATACGATGCAACCATATACGAAAGTACAATCGTTACAATATCAACAATTTGTAATGTATATATTTCCAATACATTTGCTTTGGATTGTCTATTTCCCATCCACTCAACCACGCCTTTCAAAAATTCTTACCTGCAGTAAGTATACCATATATGGCAACCCAATTGCTAATATAAATAAATATCGAAACTTGCAATAAGCAGGTGCTGCAACAAGTAACGTTACCCATAGAACCCAAATTGGCAATTGAGTAATAATCTCACTTTGCTTCTTATGATACCCTGATATAATCCCGAGGAATAGCAAGAGAAACATCATCCCCGCCATATTCGTCACAAAACAAATTACAGGGGCTTTTCGAACTACTAGAATCAATTGTTCAATGATTGGTTCTAGTGATATACCAGTTAAGTTCTCTATTACATTCACCTGCTCTACAACAAGGTCATTCTCTAATACACCATAGGTGGAAAGGGAATCATTTTGTCCAATGTGCCAATACCCAATAGTCTGCATTAAATATGCCTCCACGTACAAATCAAAATAATCAAACAAAAGTCCTCCCCATACTTGTAAAAATTCTTCTTTTGTCTCATTTAAGTACGCATCATCAAAGTCTTCATGGAATTTATATGGGTCTGTATATCCTGGACTATAGACTTCCTTCACTTTTTCAAAGGCTAACAATTTCCTTAGATACGCTTCTTCCTCTTCACCCATTTCACCATCTTCTACAATTACCATTCCCACTTGTTGCAATGGAATAGACATGGATTCTGCAAATGATGATGGTGGAATTCCAATGACTGTATAGATAGGACCTTTGATAACACCTGAAATAGTCACGCATAAAATTATCAAAAATAACATGCGTTTCCATTCCTTACGATAAGTCAACAACAGAACCAATAACGTTCCAACAACAATAAAGATTCCATTATTACGTAAAAAGATTACAACCAAAGATAACCACAACAGTTGTATGGTTGTATTCCGACTTTCCAATTGCAACCCTTTACTTTGAACGATATCGTGTAATTTCAACATAAATAACAATAATGCACAACTAAAGAAGATATCCTTCGTTAGATAGACTGAGTAGATTGCAATGGCAGGGTTAAATGCAAAATACAAGATCGTTACTATTACAAACCCATTATTCGCACCACGTTTCACAAGCCACGACGTCATAGAACTTACTACAAAAGCAAATACCACCATATGCACTGCACAAAAGATTCCAACTGCGCCATTTAATGATGTCACACTCATCCCAATTACTAGAATCAATTTCATGAATAGCGTAAAGAGAATCGGGTGATGATTATTCAACACTTCCGTACCAATACATTGGCGAATCATAGACAATGCATCATTTGAAATAATACCTGGAAAATACGTTAAATAGTAAGGTATCCACGCTATCATACATACACCAAAGGTAATTGGTCCTATTTTTGTAGGTATTCTTATGAATGTTTCATTTACAAAAGAATTGCGTTCAATTGCTATGAAAATACTTGCAATTGCTACCATTCCAATAATGGCCAATACGCAAAAATAGAGAAGACCCAAAGGTAGACTCCCTTCAAATGTTCTCTCACTACTTTCCATATCAATATTACCACCTAATACTAGGGCAATTGCAAACGGTATTGAAAATCCAAATCCGTAATAAATTTCACGTTTCTTACAATACTTTCTAAAATAACGTATCAAGAAATAAAATGCCACCATAAGAATTGGCACTAGTAGGTTAATCTGTGTAATTCGCACTCCCGCAACACCTACAACTGCAATCGCTGAAGACCATGCCACTATCAGAGCTAGTATGCATTTTATTAATTCTTTCATTTTCATTTTCGTTCTCGTCTTTCTTGATTCTTAGGTATCATCTTATACCACTCATTTATTAATACTATATAAAATATATTCAATAACATATAACTATTAAAGGTAAAAGTTGCTTCCATAAACCCATAGAAGAAATTCGTCATTAATAATACTAAGCAAATAAAATGATACTTACTTCTCTTCTTCTGATAATAAGCGATTAGGGCGATTGTGCTCATTAGATACACACTTGCTATTAGATATCCACTAGATGCAAATAACCTTGCTATTCCGTTGTCAACCAATCGTGCAGTGCCTTCTGATGCTAAAAATTTCCACTCGCTACTTTTTGCCCACCATGCAGCAAAAGACAATCTACCAGATAGCAATTGATCTAAGAAACCCAATAATGGATTCTCACCCATTCCATAAGTTGTTACAATAATAGTCAATACCGTCAGTCCTAGCACCGCACCATACGATATCACATACACCCATGACTTACGAATCCATTCCACTTCATTTACTAGCACCCAGGCTGAGACAATCACAATTTGCGCCAATAAGAATCCTGTTCTCGAAGCTGTTGCGATAAATATGAGTACATTTAATATTGTAAGCATCCAATAATGTTTCGACTCTAACACTTCATAATATCCCAAGACAAGTAATGAAATCAAATACCACACCATTCCATGCATATTATTGGCATGGCCAATTCCAAATCCCCACCTTGCTTCTATAGAACCTCTCCCATAATCACGAATATCAACTAATTGTCTTCCATATCCAAACAAAGCTAAGAATATTGTAAGAACAGTCGCTATTAACATTGTCCAGAAGATATATCGAACAACTTTACGCACCTCTATTTGTTTCGAAGCCGCAATCATAACAACCACGCAAATTGCCTTTTCTTCACCAATTGCCAGATACGAAGCAGTTCCAAGTAATCCAAATAACATAATAGCTAGCCATTCTAGCTTCGTATAATAAGTTCCTACTATTTTCAATCCAAATAAGACAAATGCAATGTGATGAAATCTTCCTGTATACGGAAGCACCAAAGAAGTCTGTGCCATAAACGTCCTAATTAATTCCAAGGTGATTCCAATATAAAATAATACTTCTACAATTCTCTCTCTACCTTTAATTACTTGCATTACACTCTCCACTTACATCTTACTTCGTCTGTATAATCTTACCATCTTTCACCTCATAAATCATATCACAATTCTCGATTGTTTTCAATCTGTGGGCAATAATCACCATAGTCTTTTGTCCTTGTA
>JAWXVF010000043.1:0-18083 GCA_044425555.1 Eubacteriales bacterium | reverse complement strand
TATGTGTATCAAAGAATCGCCTTGTCCTTCCAAATCCATAAGCACAAGTATGTAGAATCAGACCAGCTCCTAATATAGATCCTCCTGCAAATCCTCCACCTGGTGATATATGACCATTTAATATAATATAAATCCCAAACATAAATACAAGTGGAATTAATATATATGCATTAATTTGTAGAATTTCATCATATTGTTGTACTAATATCTCATCTGGATCTTGATTCTCTTCTTCCTTGATTAAAAGTAAAATCATGACACATATAGTAGCAATAAATAATACATGTGTTTCACCAAAGGTATCAAAGGCTCTATAACTTGAAATCATAGCAGTGACTTGATTTACCGAGCCAGTTTCTGATAACGATTGCTCTATATACCTTTTTGATACTTCATTATTATTTGGATTCGTAGAAACTCCCGTAGGTGGCATATGTGATGCTACAATTATCAACATGAATAACAATGTAATACACACAATAATACATGTTATTGTATATAATATTTTAATCCATTTTAATTCTTTATTTCGGGTAAGAGAATATACTTCTTCGTATAATTTCTTACGCTCCTCCATATGCTCTGCCACCACCTCCGGAGATAACTTATGCTCAATCTGTGGATGTAATTCCACACGATCTAAGTAAGGATCATGTTCCCCCTGTAGCCAATTAAAAAATTTGTAACTGCTTGTTTGTTCATATGCTCGATCTGTTTTTCTTTTACTCATTCTTCTTTTCCTCTGTAATTGAGTGAATCTTCTTTAAGCTAACAAAAAATAGTAAGCTAGTAACCCCTGCACCGACAGCCGCTTCTGTAATAGCTAAATCTGGTGATTCAATTAGAATCCAAATTACTGACATAATCAAACTATATGACATATAGATAATAATAGAATTCAATGCCTTCTTAGAAAAGCTAACTGCTATAGCACATAAAATCAAAAATGCAAATAAAACAATTATTAATACGTTCATAGTATTCTCCGTTCTAAATAACTACTTATTCTTCCCCCTTAGGAGTAGAAGTAACCTTATCTATCTCTAAAAATCGCCCTCGTTCAGTAGTCGTCAACAATTCTAAATGGGCAATCAAATGGGAAGATACTGGTGAGGATAATGCCATAAATACCATTACCAACACAAGTTTTAAGGAAGTTAATGAAATCCCGTGCAAAAAAATTAATCCAATCAATGACATCGATATTCCTAATGTGTCCCCTACCGCTGTTGCATGCATTCTATTTAATACATATCGCATACGAAAGATTCCATACAAACCAATCATAAAAAAACCAAGTCCCATAATCACTGCAATAAGACCAATTCCAATTTGTATCCACCTTAAATCCATCTCATTCCTCCTCCTTTTGCATAGCTTTTCCATCTGCACCCACATATACTTTACTAAGCACAATAACCGATAGAAAACTAATCATTGCATAAATCATACAGATATCTATAAGATAATTGGCATTATAAATATATGAAAACATAGCAATCATAACAATTACCAAGGTACTTGCCATATTCGCTGCCACTAAACGATCTGCTAACTTAGGTCCTCTAATCGCTCGCACTAAATATAAACATAGGATTGTTGCTTGAATAGCAATAATTACTATTAATACTGTGTCAGCCACCGATTTCATCAATAACTCTTGTTCCATACTCTTACCTCCCAAATCTACTATTATACTTCTTCAATCTTTCTTAATAATTGCACAAACTCACAATTCTCTATTCCTTCCAAAAAATCTCTATCAAGAGCATGGATAGTTAAAACTTGTCCAGTCAAATCACTAGTAATCGTCCCTGGTGTTAATGTAATGGAATTTGCCAAGACAACCTTAGCTAATGTAGTTTGTAAGTCTACTTCAAATGTCATTACAGCTGGTTCAATGTCATACTTAGATGTAGTCAACAAATGAATAGTATGTATATTAGAAACAACAATTTCTCTCATTAATAAAATGATATACTTTACGTACAATGACCCCCTTTTCATTAGCTTCTTATCGAATGCGATGGAAAAATCCATAAAGTGACACATAAATGCATAAATAATTGCAGATACTATCAAACCTATTAATATAACTTCTAATGTAACCTTACCATTTAATATAATCCAAAATAATTCTAATATTATAAACATAAAGCCTCCCTATTGGTATCCCTTATTTATTTTGTATTGTAGTATTGGATTACCTGCACTACCAAACTTTTTCTCATATTCTGTCATAACTGGATTTGTTGCTATATACTCTTGTGTATGTAGATTTCGATTTATGCTATTTACCGTCCATCCTGCTACTTTCGCCTCTTCTATTCCAAATTCAAATAATTGTAAATTATCCGTTTTCAATTCTAATACACCATCTTCTTTTAAAATAGTACCATAGATAGCTAAATACTCTTTCGAATTTAAACGTCTACGTGCATGACGATCTTTTGGCCACGGATCTGAAAAATGTAAGTATATCTTATCTACTTCCTTAGTTGAAAAAGTAGTTAATAATTCTCCTGCATCCATAGCTATAAACCGTAGGTTCCTTATCTCTTCTTGTATACTAACCTTCTGTACAGCTCTACACAACACACTGCTATATCGCTCTACTCCTATATAATTAATATGAGGATTTCTTAAAGCAGAGTCTACAAGAAATTTACCCTTTCCCATTCCTATTTCCAAATGAATTGGGTGTTCATTAGAAAAGATAGAATTCCACTGACCTCCTAATCCTTGATAATTCACAATTACATAAGAACTTGATTCAATTATTTCTTTCGATCCTTTTATATTTCTTAACCTCATAAAAAATCTCCCTTGCGACATTATCTCCTATATAATATAACTTTTTTCTTGAATTGAACAGTATATTTTAAATTTTTTTTAAAATTTTTCTTATTTTCTTTGTTTTTTACAAAAAATAGTGTATGATAATAGATGTAATTTATTATGATTAAGGAGTTTCCATGATACATTTCATTCATAAGAACCTAAAAAAAATATCGCTTATCCTATCTACTCTTATTGTGTGTAGTGTATTTGTACCCGCCTTTCCTTGCGTAGCCTCATCTTCTATTGTTATTCCAACTTCTACTACCGAAAATTGGCCAACTGGTCCTGTTATTAATGCCGAGTCTGCTATACTAATGGAATTAGAAACAGGAACTATTCTCTATGCCAAAAACATTCACACAAAGCAATACCCAGCTAGTATCACTAAAATTTTAACTACTTATGTTGCAACTACCAACTCTTCCTCTAATGATCAAATAACCATGTCCTATAATGCTGTTAACAGTATTGAGTGGTGGAGTGATGCTAATATTAATATAAAAACAGGTAATTCTATCACTATGGAAGAAGCTCTCTATGCAGTTATGGTAGCTTCTGCTAATGAAGTAGCTTACGCAATTGCGGAACATATTAGTGGAAGTATCGCAGATTTTTCGAATCTAATGAACGATACTGCTACTCAATTAGGTGCTCTAAATTCCAATTTTATAAATCCAAACGGGATTCATGATGATGATCATTATACAACTGCTTATGATATGGCTATGATTGCTAGTGCTTATTTTAAGAATGACTTCCATTGTATTTTATCTAGCACTCCTTCCTATACCATTCCACAAACCTCCACGCAACCTAGTGATTCTATGTCTTTTACCTCTAAGAATCGTTTGTTTTCTGGTCAAACATATGCATATGAATACTTAATAGGCAGCAAGACAGGTTATACTAGCATGGCACAGCAAACTCTAGTATCTGCTGCCAGAAGAAATGGTATGACACTTATTTGTGTTGTTTTAAATGCGGAAGCTCCTTACCAATTTGAAGATACTCTTTCGTTATTCCAATATGGTTTTGGTAATTTCCAGATTCATTCTGTGCTTGACAATGATACTACTTATTCCATTCATAATACAGATTTCTTCAACACCGTTTCATCAGACTTAGGTGCTTCTAAGTCCATCTTATCCTTTGCCCCTTCCACTTACATTGTATTACCAATTCAAGCTTCCTTTGATGATACTACATCCATATTACATTATAATACGGATGATTCCTACAAGGCTGTTGCGACAGTAGATTATATTTATAATGGAATTCCAGTAGGAAATGCACCCATCTATTCTACATTCACACCAAGTAACATTCAATACTTTGATTATGGAGAAGAATCGTTTGAAAGTACGGTTTCCTTTGTAGAAACAGCACTAGATCAATCTACCATTATACTAAATGTAAAATACACCGTATTGTCCTTAGTAGGAATCGGCGGAATTTTGATTCTTATTTTCTTCTTAAAGGAGAAAATTCAATCATACACATATTCTACAGGTTATTCTCCATACCTTCGCCGTAGACGCTCTAAATTTAAACAAAAAACTCACATGACAAAAAATCCAATTGTCATACGACTACGTAGAAAATTATTTCGTAGGAGACGTCACCGTGGTTTTCGTTAAGACTCCACCTTATTATTTCGCTCTCTTATTTCTTCTACCACCTTATTAGATACTTTTTTCATAGTTTTTACTATAAATATTCGCTTGTTATTTGTCTTTTTAATACGTATTTTACTTTTTATATAACCATGCTTAGCACACACAGCAATATGGTAATAATGTTTACCATTCGTTGAAAACCATGAAATCTCTTCTTTCGTTCTTCTATGACATAAGTAGCAATCATTATTTACTATCTCTTCATCTTCTAGCGCAATCGTTTTATTTTCGTATTCCATAGAGATAAATTTATAATAAGTAGGATAGATTTGCTTAATCTGATCCTTTTTATTCTTTGGCACTTCATAGAGATCATAGGAAAAATATTTCTTCATTAATCTATAGTCAATTTTTTCTAAAACTTTAGCTGTATAATAGGCATCACTTAACGCTCTATGAAACGGCTTTACCTTTTCTATTTTCAAAAAATCCACCACATATTCAAGAGATCGGCGCTTAACACCATCTTCGTATTGAATACTAAATAGTTTTTGAACATCTAAATAAGGAAATGGCTTATGGGATATTGATGGCCACTGATAATATTTCATATTACGCTGTAGCTCTATTAAATCAAGTGTTCCCCATGTTGCAAAAATATAATTTCTACCACACCAATCCATATAAGAAGAAATGACTTCTTGAAATGTTTTCCCCTTTTCCATATCTTCTTTGGTAAGATGAATTAATTTTTTAATAATAAAATGTAATTCTTTATAAATAACGGGCTTAATCACCTCGTTATATTCACTAATGATTTTCCTCCGATTATTTAACTTAACAGCACCTATCTCAATAATCTCAAACGGTATTTCTTCAACAGTATCTTTCTTTCCATTCGCTGCTTGATTCCACTCTAAATCAAATACAATGATTTTCATATTCACTCCTAAATAGGTTAACTACTTACCGATTCATTCTAGCACACCTTTTTCAAAATGAAAAGCTAAGAAAGTATTGTAATCTACTTAAAATCTCATTATACTAGTAATTAGATATGTATTATCATTAAGAAAAGAGGATTTTATGAAAACATTGTTAGTAGCCACATATTACGCCATTTTAATCATTCTTATTATGACAGGTATTTCCCTAGGGATTTTACATAGTAATGACTTTTTATATACTTTTTCTCTCAATCATTTAGATATTTTTGAATCTACAGGTCTTACAGAGACTTTTATTTTAGACCACTACCAAAGTGTTATGGATTTTTTGAACCCCTTTTCTACTAAGACTTTTTCTTTACCTGCACTTACTTTTAGCGAGCAAGGTGCCATTCATTTTGAGCAATGTCGCATTTTATTTCGAATCATCTATCTTCTAAGTTTTCTAGCTTCTATCTTGCTCATACTTACTAGAAAGTCATTATTCCATAAAACTATGTTACGTTTTACTTCCATTTGTACTATTTTATTACCCTCTATTATAGGCATTTGGTTTGCCATTGATTTCGACCGAGCATTCTACTCATTTCATCTATTATTTTTCCCTGATGATTATTGGATTTTTCATCCACTTAAAGATCCCATTATTTTAATTCTTCCACAAGATTTTTTTATGTATTGTGGCATTTTCATTGTCTGCAGTTGGTTCCTTGGATCCATTATTCTTTTTTTACTTTCCGTAACAACCACTCATACATCAACGCCATAACTAACAATAAACCCAATAAGTAGATTGCATATAAATGAATGCTAATATACTCTGCTATTAATCCAAATAGTGAAGGCATTAATAGAGAACCTGTATAAGCACTGGCCATTTGTACACCCGTAATCGCTTGAGAGTTAGATACTCCAAAGTTAGCTGGTGTAGAATGAATGATACATGGATACACAGGAGCACTCCCTAATCCAATTATTAATAGCCCTGCAAATGCCCATGTTGTGTTCGATGACAATAAAACCATACTCATACCTATACACATAATCAATTCACCTCCACGTATCATCTGGGTATCATTATATTTCATAGTGATAAATCCACTAATAGCTCTACCTATTGTAATCCCTAGATAAAATAAACTTGTATAGGTGGCTGCCAATTCTAAATTAACTCCATGCACTAATACAAAATAACTACTCGCCCACATACCTGTCGTTAGTTCAATAGAACAAAAGCAGAAAAAAGCGAACATAATCTGTGGTACTCCTTTAATTCTAACGATTTCTTTTATGGTCAATACCTTGCGATTTTCTTCTCCCCCCTCATCCTCTTTACTCTTAGAACTCCAAGCTGACTTGTTAATCAATAATACTGTAGTCAATAGTATCTGTAATCCAAAAATAACATAGTACGCTGTACGAAATCCCCATCCACTTGTTAAAGCCATTCCCATTACATAAGGACCCATTGTTGCACCAAGTCCCCACATACAATGTAACCAACTCATGTGTTTACTCTCATAATGAATGGCTACATAATTATTTAAAGCCGCATCTACACTCCCTGCACCTAACCCATACGGAATTGCCCACAGACACATACTTAATACAGAATTGCTTCTTGCAAATCCAAGTAGCGCTATTGCTGTTAAAAATATGCTTAGTATCGTTACTGTACCTGTACCTAATTTTTGAGTCATACGATCACTTTGTAGACTAGATAGAATTGTTCCTGCCGAAATAATGATACTAATTATTCCCATACTTGCTAATGGGGCATTAAATTCTTGACTAATAGTCGGCCATGCCGAACCTAATACTGCATCAGGTAATCCCAAACTTATAAATGCTAAATAAATCAATGCTAATAAAATATGTGTCATTTACTTCTTCTCCTCAAATCTGAATATATTTATAAAATTCTAACCACTATACATTAATCGTAAAACAATAGTTCGTTACTATTATTACATACTTTTTGGAATTTGCCCATATTTTTCTAATATTTATATTTATTCCCATTATTTTTTATATTTCTGATATTACTTGACTATTGCCATACAAAAATATCCTAGATAACCTCTTATTAGATTATCTAGGATATTTCTTACTACTTTATTTTCATTTAATTCTTATACTAAACTTTCTCCTAATGCCTTACATGACGCTTCAGCATCCGCATCTGGTGTTCCCGCACAGATAAACGTATCTAGTACTCCTGTTGGTGTATCTTCTTCCCAATTTCTCATCCATTCTCCATCACCCCAACCGTAAGAACCAAATAACACAATTTTCTTACCGCCTAAGGCACCACCAACATCATCCCACATAGGTTGAAATTCTGTTTCTTCTAACACTTCTGCACCCATAGATGGGCAACCAAATGCAAAACCAGTATAATTAGGAATCATATCTTTTGTAAATTCAGCTGACGTCAATAACTCAACCTCCGCTCCTTTTCCTTTTGCTCCTTCTGCTACAAGATTTGCCATTTGCTCAGTATTACCTGTTCCACTCCAAAAAACTACTGCTATTTTACTCATATTGTTATTCCTCTCTTTTCTTGTTTTTTCTATTAATTAAACGACTACAGTGAGTCGAGTAATTTCTGTCCCTTGTAATAATTTTTCATAATAAATTTTAGTACATTTATCAAATTTACAAAATGTAGCTTTCGCCTCTTGTTCGTTCGTATATACCTTCCAACATCCAACACATTTATGACCTTCCCCTTTATGCTCAATAAATGCCTTTACATCAGCTATAGGATAACCTAGAAATATTCCAATCTCATGGGGAAACTCCTTTTTTTCTAGATGTATCATTAATTTTTCAAGACAAGTTTTCATATCCATTTCATCATATCCATAGCTTTTCAATACCTTAATCACTTCTTTTTGTTGTAATATTTCTTTTAATTTTTGTTTACGATACACGTAAATCAAGGCGATTTCATTTTCATATTTTAGTAATTTGAAATATAATCCTTTTTCATTTAACAAGTTATTATAATATGCTAGATGCTCCATTATCTCATCTCTCCACCTACAACGAACAGAAAACATATTAGCTACTTTTAAACCTGCTAATGTGGGAGAGCAAAATCGAACTACCATTTCTGTTGACATAAAATAAACCCACCTCTCTACCGATGTCTAAATATCATCTTCCTAAATGCAATGGTTAGTAGTTGCTAACCATTGCATTTAGGTTAGCACGGACTAACCCTTTTTGTCAAGTGAATTTATAAATTATTGTTACATTTTTAAATAGTATCTAACAGATTCGTCAATTCAGCAAACTGTTCTAAGGTAAGTGTTTCTCCTCGTATCGTCGAAGAAAGCCCCATTTCTTTCAATGCCTTTACTACTGTTTCTTTTGAAATATGCAAAAAAGATGCATTCCCTATTCCATTGACTAGTGTTTTGCGTCTCTGATTAAATGATGCACGAATCAATTGAAACAATAATGTTTCATTACTAATCGTAATAGGAGGTTGCTTATATCGTTCTAATTGTATTACCGCACTATCTACATTGGGTCTTGGTATAAAGCAAGTTGATGGTACATAAGTAATAATTTTGGGAACAGAATAATATTGTACTGCTAATGATAAAGCTCCATAATCTTTTGTTCCTGGCCCTACTTGCATACGATCTGCCACTTCTTTTTGTACCATAATTGTAATATTATAAAGAGGCACTTTGCTTTCAAACAATCCCATAATAATTGGAGTAGTAATGTAATACGGAAGATTAGCCACTATTTTAATAGGCTTTCCTTCATTATATTCTTCAACAATTCTATTAATATCTACTTTCAGAATATCTTTATTAATTATTACAACATTCTCATACAAAGATAAAGTATCTTCTAACACAGGAATTAATGTATGATCAATTTCTACCACAATCACTTTTTTAGCACGTTCTGCTAAGTATTGTGTCATCGTCCCAATTCCTGGACCAATTTCAATTACACAGTCATTCGCTGTTAATTCTGCAGATTCTACGATTTTTTCAAGTACATTAGCATCTATTAAAAAATTTTGTCCATATTTTTTTTGTAATTTTATTTGGTATTTTTTTATAATTTCTTTTGTGCTTATTGGATTTGATAATTTACTCATATTCACCATACTATTCTTTTAATTGATAGATTAACTTTGTATTTTCTGTGGTTATTTGCATTACTTCTTTTGGTTTAATCCCTTTTAAATTAGCTATTTCCTCGACTATATAATTTAAAAATTTAGAATCATTACGTTTCCCCCGAAAAGGTGTTGGGGCTAAGTAGGGACAATCAGTTTCTAAGACAATACGCTCAAGCGGAATTTCCCTTACAGCCTCTTTTAGCTTAACTGCATTCTTAAAGGTCACTACACCACCAATACCAAAGTAATAGCCTAAACTCAAAAATTCCCTGGCAATTTCTACACTATATGAGTAACAATGAATAATCCCTTTCTGCCCTTCTCCATGTTGACCTTTTAAAAGGTCAAGTGTATCTTTAGCTGCATCTCTTGAATGGATTACTACTGGTAAATTCCTCTCTTTTGCAAGATCCAATTGTGCTAAAAACCACTTCTTTTGTAAGTCCTTGTTAAATTCTTCACGACTATAATCCAAACCAATTTCTCCGATAGCCACCACCTTCTCATGCAAGGAAAGTTTCCGTAATTCTTCAAATTTGTCATCATTTAGTTCCTCTACATCATCCGGATGAACTCCAACCGTTGCATACACCCTCTGATGTTTCTCACTTAACTCTATACTTAGTCTTGATCGTGCTACATTTGCACCTATGTTTACAATACACTCAATTCCATTTTCTTCCAAACTGCTTAATAAGGTTTCTCGATCTTCATCAAAAGCTTCATCATCATAATGTGAATGACTATCAATTATCATATTATTCTCCGTTTCATTCTCTTATATATGTCCACACTTTATTATATAGATTCTATTACTATTTTACAAGAATTCATTATAAGAAAATATATTTTAATTTTCTTATTTCGCAAAATAATGCTTGCAAATTATAATAAACTATACTATAATTGACATGAAATATATGTTTTGTCATTTTATGCGCGACTAGCTCAGCTGGCAGAGCACCTGACTCTTAATCAGGGTGTCCAGGGTTCGAACCCCTGGTCGCGCAGTAATGTAATAATAAACTATTCAATGTAGCCTTGATAACTCGCTTGACGAGTTTTTTATTGTATACAAGGTTAGCTGTTACTAACCAAGGAAGGATCTCTTATGAATACTCTCTATACATCTGATAACGAGCAAACTTATATGGTCACTGCTACGCCCAATCTGCCTATTTTATATTCCTTAGGTATTTTTGAAGGCTCTTTTCTTACCAAAAAAAATACGTATAAAGGTGGCGGTCCTGCTCTCGTTCTTGTGGAATCTAGAGAAGTAGCTGTCGGTAAGGATATTGCCTTGCATATACAAGTAGAAAGAATTGGAGGTGAGATAGTATGAGTTGTTGTGAAAACATTCTTTCTATTGAAGATGATAAGTTATCTGCCATCCCTAATAAGATATTATTAATCGGTAATCCGAACGTAGGAAAATCTGTTATTTTTACTGGTTTGAGTGGCAAGCATGTTATGAGTTCGAACTTCGCAGGTACTACAGTTTCCTATACAAAAGCTAAAATCACCTTAGGAGAGAAGGAGTATAATTTAATTGATGTGCCTGGAACTTATTCCTTAGAGGCTACTTCAGAAGCCGAAGCTGTTGCAGTATCTTTTATGAAATCCGATGCGAAAGCTGTTATTTGCGTACTAGATGCTACTAACTTAACAAGAAATCTTAATTTGGCTTTTGAAGTGCTTAGTTATAATATTCCCGTTATTTTTTCTTTGAATCTAGTAGATATTGCTGTTAGAAAGGGAATGCAAATTGCAACCACTATATTAGCGGAGGAATTAAATGCACCTGTAATTAATACAGTTGCTGTAAAAGGAGAAGGGTTTCAAGAGATTAAGGATGCCTTGCTAGCTGTAATTAAGGCGGAGCCTGATTGTTCTTCTTGCGATGCATGTACTGGTAAAAAAGCTTTACCAGTACCTATCTCTAAGAAAGAAATGTGGGGTAGGTCTGAACACATTACCAAAAAATGTATATCACATACAGGGCAATCTCTTAAATTTATTGATAAATTAGGTCACAATATGGTAAAGCCATTTCCTGGTATTCCAATAGCAACACTAATTATGCTTGTTTCCTTAGTTTTGATTGTATTTGGGGGGAAGGGACTTCGTGCTGCAATTTTTATTCCAATTGTAAGTGGATTAATCATACCATTTTTTCAAAATATTATTGGTGGATTGGCTCTTCCTATTGTTTTAGAAAATATTTTAATCGGAGAGTACGGAGTGTTTGTAATCGGATTTGAATGGCCACTATCATTGATTTTGCCTTATGTTACATTATTCTATATTGTATTTACTTTTTTAGAGGATTGTGGATTTTTACCACGTATGGCTGTTTTATTTGATAATATTATGCGTAAAATGGGGGTACAAGGTGGAAGTATGATTAGTATGATTATGGGCTATGGTTGTGCTGTTCCAGCAATTATAGGCACGAGAGTTGCTACGACTAGAAAAGAACGTATTATGATTACCTCAATGGTTTGTTTTGCTGTTCCATGTATATCACAATCTGCTGCATTTATTGCCTTGTTCGCAGACTATTCTTTCTTGTTGTTAATTGCATTATTTATTTTATCTTTTGCTATTATTTTTATGGTAGGTTTAATAACAGGAAAATTACTAAAAGGAAAAGTAGAGCCAATTATTATTGAAATTCCACATCTACTTCTACCTGAGAAAAAAGCTTATTTTAAAAAACTTACCATACGCTTAAAAGAATTTTTATTTGAAGCAGAAGGCCCTATGTTAATTGCAGTTGTAGTTGCTGCTATTTTCACAGAATCTGGTATGTTAAACTCCATTGCTTATTTTTTCAAACCACTTGTTTCAGGATTTTTAGGTTTACCAGAGGAAGCTGTTTTATCCTTATTGCTAGGAATTATTAGACGAGAAATGTCTATTGCCCCACTATTAAATGCAAATTTAAACGGTCTACAAATGTTTGTCGGCGCAACAGTTTCTCTATTATATCTACCTTGTTTGTCGGTGTTTGGTATTATCGCAAAGGAATTTAATGCCAAAGTTGCCCTGGCAATTGGTATGGGTACCGTAATAACATCATTTTTACTTGGCGGACTTATTAACTTTATAGGACAATTATTCCTATAGATTATCACTATACTATATTACACGTACCTAGTAACACCTATCTCGAAAGGATACATATGGCTTTTCAATTCGTTCACGGAACTCAATACTTAGAAAAAATTTCTACCAATAATACCATTATGCGTAAAGTAATTCTAGCATACTATAAACCAATCGTTCAAAAAGAAGTGGAACTTTCTAATACCCACCATTCTAATCAAATATTATGTGTAGGTGGTGGATATTTCCCCTGTACTGCTATTTTATTTCATCAACTAACGGGAGCCAAAGTAACAGTAATAGATAATGATCAAAATGCTATTAATGTTTCTGCCAACCTTATCTCAGATATGCATCTTTCAGAATACATATCTGTTCAATATTCTGATGGCTCTTTCGTTGATACGAGAGATTATGATATTATACATATTGCAATGCAGGTATCCCCTAAGGAGTTTGTTTTTTCACACACACACGAAACCATGTCAGATCATGCCAAAATATTAATTAGAACTCCAAAATCACATTTAGCAAGAGGTTATCAACCTTTTCAAGAAATTCGTAAACATATGGCCTCTGTAAGACAGCCTTCCTTTAGCAATATTGAAAGAACTTGTCTCTATGTCAAATAAATCCAAATTTTATCGTATTATAGGATACATATTTATCATTTTATTATTTTACCATCTCATAAAAACTACTGATTTTCACATCGTTTTTATGCATATACGATATATCAAACTAAAAACAGTTGGTTTTTTAATATTATTACAATTAATTACTCAACTATTATTAACTTTACAATGGTATTTAATTTCCAAATCTATTGTACAGCAAAGTTCTTTTCTAAAAATTTTACATATCTTTACAAGAGGTACTATTATCGAAGCCATTACACCTGGGGCTAAGATTGGTGGAGAAGTAACCCGACTTTATCTACTAAAGAAAGATTTAAAATGTAACACAGATCAAGCACTAAGTATTATTATTATTCAAAAAAGTATCAGCATGAGTGTATTATTTACTATTTGTATAGCATCTTTTTTACACATTAGTCGTAACATTGTAGATTATTTTTCTTTTGTAATTCAATTTGTAATTATCGTAATCTGTATTTTACTTATTGTGCTTATGATTATGTTTCTATTATTTGCTGATTATTTATTACAACTATTAAGTAAGTCATCTAATAAATTTTTCACTAAATTACACCACTTTATGATTTCTTACGTAGAATCCACCCAAAAATTAACCAAATTTCATTGGTGCTTTCAATTTATCATTTCTACTTTCGTATGGTTGTTATTTCCATTCAAGATGGTGGTATTAGCAAAAGCTTTGGAAATACGTTTACCATTTATGATTATAATTGCCATTACTATGACAGCATATATGATGAGTATGCTACCAATAACTCCTGGAGGAATAGGTACATTTGAAGGTACTATGTATACCTTATTTTCCATATTTTCCATTGAATCAAGTTTTGGAATTACAGCAACTATTTTATTTCGTTTTATTACTTTTTGGTTTGTAATTATCTATAGCGCTTTAGTAACTGGTGTATATGAAACAACCACCTACATAATACAATATTTTAGAAAGAGAAATATATGACACAAGAAAATAAACAAAAAATTCTACTTAATCTTCCTAACACCTGTACTCTTATGAATGCAATCTGCGGTATTATTGCTCTTCTAATTGCCGTTTTTTATCATACACCAGAAACTATTAAAATCTCTTGCTTTTTAATTGCATTAGGTGGATTCTTTGACGGTATTGATGGAAAACTTGCTAAAAAATATAATGTTATTTCAGAATTAGGGAAACAATTAGATAGTTTTGCAGACTCAATTACTTTTGTGATTACACCTTCTTGTGTATTTTTATCTCTTCATATGGTAGTGAATTGTAATAAAGTTTATCTACACGAAATTATCATTGTTACATTTTACATATGTTGTGGCGTATTTCGTCTTGCACGCTATAATATCACAGAACAGAAGCCTTATTTTGAAGGACTTCCTACTACATCTGCTGGAGTACTTATGAGTATTTATATTTTTATTTCTGTTATTTATATGGATAAAATAATAGAAAGTATGGTATATTCTATAGTAAGTTTTATTTTTATTATAATCTTAGGAATTGCAATGATTTCTAAATTCCAAGTAAATCGTATCTAATGGAGAACATTATGTCTACTAAGAAAAAATTTTATATAATATTCACTTTAATATTTATACTTTTTATTATTCCACTAACCATTACTATCTTCATCTTCAATTATCACTTCGGAAAACGTGTAGTACATGAGAATAATTATTTTACACACTTAAACGAATTGAATCCTAACTTCATAAAAAACGAAATTAGTTTTCCATCCAATAATGGACAAATATTACGGGGTGCCTTCTATTCTCAATCTGATAATACATCCCCTAAAGGTTTACTTATCATGATACATGGACATAAGGTTAACCACGATAATTATTTGGCAGAAATTGAATGGTTAACGAAAGAAAATTATGTGGTACTTTCTTATGATAATACTGGGGTATCTATGAGTGATGGTGATTCACTAAAAGGACTTACGCAAGGTCCTATAGATTTATCTTATGCACTTTCTTATCTATATAATTCTCAACAATATAGTGACATACCACATATTCTAATTGGTCATTCATGGGGTGGTTTTTCTGTATCTTCTGTATATGCTTTAGATAATGTTGCTTATGAAGTTGATGGAATTATAAGTTTAGCAGGATTTTGGCGTAACATCAATATCATAGAAGATATTGCTAAAATATATACAGGTAATATTATAGAACTATTACGCCCTTACTTGATACTATACGAAAAAGTTTTATTTGCAGAAAATTCAAATATAGATGGAATAAAAGGCCTTTCAAATATTAATGTACCTGTTTTATTAATTCATAGTAAAGACGATCAAATCACTAGATTTGATAGCAATTATCTAGTTTATTATAATCTATTTCAAGATAACTCTAGATTTACTTTTCAAGAATATGAGGATGCTGGTCATAAGCTTACTGTAACCCAAGAATCTTATGATCGTATTCATGATATTATGCACCATCAAATGGATTTAGCAATTACAGATCCACATTACCAAGAATTAGAAGATGAACGATTGGATCTAATTTCAGAATTAAATCTTGATGTTATGAACGATATTTTAAATTTTTGTAATGATATTACCAATGCTCAATAACACAATATATTTTCCCAAATTCCTTCTTTAATATAGCAACATAATTATCTAAAATTCTAAAATAGAGGTTACTTCAATGTAATGTACATACATTTTCAATAACCTCTACTCTTTATTTAATATAATGACACATATTAGACACTATAATCTTTTTAATAATTCTTCTCTTTGAGTTTCAAATCCTGGTTTTCCAAGTAATGCAAACATATTCTTCTTATAACTTTCTACTCCTGGTTGATCAAATGGATTCACACCTAAAGCATATCCACTCACTCCACAAGCTGCTTCGAAGAAATAAAATAATTCCCCTAAATAAAATTCATTTACTTCAGGTATATGAATCATTAAGTTTGGAACTTGACCATCTGTATGTGCCAAAATTGTTCCATTCATTGCACTCTTATTAACAAAATCTACGGTTTGTCCTGCTAAATAATTTAATCCATCAAGATCTACTGGTTCTTCTTCTAATATAATTTCTGCTCTTGATTTTTCTATATTAATAACTGTTTCAAATATATTTCTAGATCCATCTTGAATAAATTGTCCCATTGAATGAAGATCTGTTGTAAGATCAACACTTGCAGGGAAAATACCCTTTTGATCTTTTCCCTCTGATTCTCCATAAAGTTGTTTCCACCATTCAGAAACAAAATGTACACTTGGTTCATAATTAGCCATAACTTCAATACATTTCCCTTTACGTAAGAAAATGTTGCGAAGTGCTGCATATTGTAAGGAATCATTCTTATCGAATTCTGCTTCTAAGAAATTCTTTCTAGCACTTAATGCACCTGCCATTAATTTCTCAATATTAGCTCCACTTACTGCAATAGGAAGTAAACCAACTGCTGTAAGAACAGAGAATCTTCCTCCCACATCATCAGGTACTACAAACGTTTCATAACCTTTTGTGTTAGATAAACTCTTTAAAGAACCTCTAGCTTTATCTGTAGTTGCATAAATTCTCTTAGCAGCTTCAACTTCACCATATTTATCCTCAGCCATAGCTTTAAATACTCGGAATGCAATCGCTGGTTCTGTAGTTGTTCCTGATTTTGAAATCATATTAATAGAAAAATCTCTATCACCAATTACATCAATTAAATCTTTTAAATATGATGAACTGATTGAATTACCGACAAAGTAAATCTCAGGTGTTTTTCTAGTTTCTTTACTTACTACATTATAAAAACTATGTCTTAAAAATTCAATAGCTGCTCTAGCTCCTAAGTATGATCCTCCAATTCCTATTACCAATAAAACTTCTGAATCACTTTGTATCTTTTTAGCAGCCTTTTGAATACGAATAAATTCTTCTTTATCGTAATTCTCTGGTAAATCAATCCATCCTAAGAAATCGTTACCTGCTCCTGATTTGGATACTAACACGTCTTTAGCATCCATTACAATCTTTTTCATAGATGTTACTTCATCCGCACTGACAAATGTACTTACTTTTCCATAATCAAATGTTACTTTTGTACTCATGTTCTTCTCCTTGTATGTTTACTTGTTTAATTGCTAACTTCTATTACTATTCTATCAAATAATAAGATATATAGCAATATGAGTTACTGTGTTAACATAAAATATATCTCAATCCATATAAGAAGGAAATATTTTCATTAAAAAAAGAATCTATACGATTCTTTTAAATGAGACATCGGGGATTCGAACCCCGGACAACTTGATTAAAAGTCAAGTGCTCTACCAACTGAGCTAATATCCCTTATTTAATTTTAAACATAAGATATGCCCAGAGCCGGAATCGAACCAGCGACACGAGGATTTTCAGTCCTCTGCTCTACCGACTGAGCTATCTGGGCATAAATAGCGGGGACAGGATTTGAACCTATGACCTTCGGGTTATGAGCCCGACGAGCTACCAGACTGCTCCACCCCGCGTTATTTAATTAAATTCTTATGATACGTATATCGTAATGGATGGAGAAGGATTCGAACCTTCGAAGGCGGTGCCAACAGATTTACAGTCTGCCCCCTTTGGCCACTCGGGAACCCATCCATAATCCTTGCTAGGAATACCATCCCTAACAATTAGAAATTCTACCATAATTTTATATTGTTTGCAAGGACTTTTGTAATTTTTTATTAATTAAATAGTATCATGGAAATAATGCTTCAAATTCTTCTCGACTAACTTTCTCTCGTTCCAT
>JAWXVF010000250.1:0-2394 GCA_044425555.1 Eubacteriales bacterium | reverse complement strand
CCGATTTTAATAGCACCCTCTTGTACATCCCAAAATCTTGGAATTAAAGTTGCAAGGGTAGACTTTCCACCGCCTGAACCACCAACTAATGCCACTGTTTGCCCTTGTTTAATCTCTAAGCTTACATGTTCCACTGCATTTTTTTGCGTATTAGGATAGGCAAATGTAACTTGTTCAAAGATAATATCAAAGTTGGTAGGCGTTTTCGTATGTGTTTTATAAGTAAGGGTTCGTTCATTAAGTAACTCTTCTGTTCGATCTACTGCGTCAGATGCAAGTTGCGTATTCTGAGAAACCCACATTAATTTCATCATCATGAAGCCATAAATTGGTGTGAAAAATAGATAGAATAAAAAGTCTAACATAAACGCTCTTACATCACTTGTATAGGAGAAAATAATAATTCCACCAAAGACTAAAAAGAGAGACACACTAGCTAATAAGGTTTGAAATAGTACCATAGGTGTTCTACACATGATAGAATAGCCTACTACAAATCCTTTGTATTCTTCTATGGTTTTATGGAACTTTTTAAAAGAAAATACACTTTGTCCGAAGGTTTTTACAACCGAAATTCCACGAACATATTCAACAGCCTCATTATTCATTCTCTCTAGGGAAGTTTGGTATTCTCTCAATCGCTCTGCTGTTCCTGTGTTCATCATCAATGCCATTGCAATACAGGATAACCCAAGTGGTATAATACTAATCAGTCCTAACTGCCAATTATAGGTAAATATGAAAAACAAAACTGCTATTGGCGTTACAAAAGCACCTATCATATCAGGCATTTGGTGGGCAAGATACGCCTCTGTTTTGGCAATGGTTTCGTTTAAGGTACGGCGAATCTTACCACTACCTGTAGTATTAAAATACCCAAGTGGTAAGTCCATAAGTTTGTGAATAGCCCTAGATTTCATGTTTCTTGCCACACGAAAGGCAACTGCGTGAGTACACATAAGTCCACAACCATAGATGAAAATTCCAAGAATTGCTGCCCCAACTGCTCCATAAGCACAAGTCAATAACTCTTTTGAAAGTTCTATATGAGGATACATTTCAAAAATTTCTTTCGTTCCATACCAAATAGCAATCATAGGAACTAAGAATAAAAGTGCACTAATGGCTGATAACACTAATCCTACGTACATTAGAGGTTTCATTTTACCACTATAAGCTAGTAGACTCTTTAATAGTGGTTGTTTTTTACGTTTTAATTCATTGATACGATCCATTTTACTTTTCCTTTTTATGAAAAAATCAGCGAGTTTCCCTTTTCCGTGCTCATCTAGAGAATACGTTTCCATTACTTGCCCTTTTTCAAGGTGCAATACGTGAGTACAACTTCCTAGAATCAACTCTAAATCGTGGGTTATGACAAAGGTAATCTTATGATTCATTTGATTTTCACGTACTAATTTACAAAAGCCATCCATTCCTTTGAAATCCAAGCCACTTGTGGGTTCATCATAGAACATAATCTCGGTATCAGAGGCAAAGGCAGAACAAATAGCCACTCTCTGTTTTTGTCCCCCTGAAAGAGATGCCGGATGTCTGTCTGCTAATTGTTCAATGTCTAACAGTTCCATAAAACGAAGCAATTCTTCTTCGCTTTTCTTTGATTTTAAGGCAATTTCTTCTTTTACACTAGAACAAAAAAGTTGACGATTCACATCCTGCATCACTACAAAACTTTTATTCATACGATCCTTTTCGTTCATATTGCGATCCCCTAGATAGATTTCACTACGAGATGGCAAGAAACCACTGACACAATCAATAAAAGTACTTTTCCCTGCTCCATTTTCACCAATAATAGCGACTACACTATGTTCGTGGAAGGATAAATCTTTAATAGATAAAACGTGCTTTTCCTCACGAAAACAATTTAGATTACGAATATGTACCCCTTTTTGATGGTTTTGAAAGGTGAATTCCATTCCCTTCACATCCTCTAGTTTTGTGTGTCGCAAACCTAACTTATGAAGTTCCTCTTTTTCTAAATTTACAAGTTCTGCAGGTAAAAACTCCCGTTCTAATTTCCCCTCTTTGAAATAAAGAAATCGATCCGCTAAATCTAGCAAAAAATATAATCTATGTTCAGAAATTATAATAGTTTTTCCTTGTGCTTTTAATTGTTCTAAAATGTTACGTAATCGTTCAATAGATCTTGCATCCATATTCGAAGAAGGTTCATCTAATATGTAAATCTCTGGAGTGGCAGCATAAATACTCCCCATAGCAATTTGTTGCTTTTCTCCCCCTGAAATCTGAAAAATATTCCGATCTATTAATTGCGAAAATTCTAATTCATCTGTTGTTTTCGTAATTCGATGGTTAATCTCTTCGTTAGATAATGCTAAGTTCTCGCACCCAAAAGCAAGTTCGCTTGTG
>JAWXVF010000249.1:0-2398 GCA_044425555.1 Eubacteriales bacterium | reverse complement strand
TGCAGAGTAGTTTGGCAGGTCAGGGTAGAATTCTTTCACAAATAAATGATTCTTGTATAATCTTACACTATCTGCATTCGTAAAGGCATATACATCTGACAAGTTTCCACCAGGGTATTCACCAATATTCATGGAAGAATTAATTGCAAGAAAAGGTGTTTTATCAGTTTGGCTAGCATAGACACTTGCAGCTAACTTATGATTACGAAACATAGTTAAAACACCGTGGTAACAGATACGGTCTCCGCTACCAAAGTCTTTATGCGTGTTATAGTCAAACATACACCAACCAAAACCACCTGCAATGTCATTATCTTTTAAGATGCCTTGTAACACATTAGCATGACGAAGGGCATGTTCTAGTCTATGACTTTCGTCATCAAATGCTTTTGTTGGAAACATATGTCCATTATATTCTGTGATTAAATAAGGTTTTCCATAATTGCTAGTTACTTTATCTTTGGGTTGTGTTCCCTCATTATTACCAGTATGCGAAAAATCATTGAAGGTATAAACATCTTCTAATAAATTGCTTTTGGTTAAGTAACGGACACCACCTGTAGCTCTACTTGGATCCAACTCATGAGCAATTCGATTGGTTTCATGATAGAAGGCATCATCGTCTTGAGATTCGTTAATTCGTACACCCCATATCATAATAGAAGGGTGATTACGATATTGAAGAACCATATCTCGTGTGGTTTGTAAAGCCACCTTTTTCCATGCTTCATCATCAATATGTTGCCAACCAACAATTTCTGTGAAAACAAGTAAACCGATTTCGTCACAGCGGTCAATAAAATGTTGAGACTGTGGATAGTGGGAAGTCCGTACAGCATTAAGGGAAAGTTCGTTTTTCAAAATATCTGCATCTAGTTGTTGGGGTCTTTTGGGCATGGCATATCCTACATAAGGATAAGATTGATGACGATTGAGTCCAATAAGTTTGAGTAAATTACCATTTAAGTAAAATCCATCATTTTGGAAGGATACTTCACGAAAACCAAAACGAATTTCTTTTGTTTCAAGGAGATGACCACTTTTAAATAATTCTATGCGAAGATAGTAGAGATTTGGTTCATCTATACTCCAAAGTACTACATCTTTTACAATACTAGTGATGGTGGTGCATTGTGCTGTGATAGAGGAAGTTCCTAGTAATTCATAAATAGGAGCTTCCTTGTTATTGGGTGCTAAGGAATAAGAACATGTTAGATCTGCTTGTACTGCATTTAGCGTTATATCAATAGTAAGTTCTTTTTCTATCTGTATCACTTTTGTAGTTTGTACAAAAACATCTTCTATGAATGTAGGTGATTTAATTTCCAAAGAAACTTCACGATAAATACCACCATATGTCATGTAATCAATCACGTTTCCAAAAGGTGGAATATTGTTACTTTCACGACTATCTACGGAAACAACTAAAATATTTTCGGCATCAAAGTGCAAGTGGTCTGTTAATTCTATGGTAAAAGAGGTATAACCACATTGATGAGACCCCATGAGATGTCCATTGAGATAGACATGGGAACTATGTAATACCCCATCAAATTTGAGGAATACTCTAGAATCCTTCCATTCTTTCGAAGTTAGAAAGCTTTTTCGATAGCCAGAAACCATTTGATAAATGGTTTCATCAAAATAGTGGTAAGGTGTTGTGACACAACTATGGGGAATAGAAATAAGTTGCATATGATTAGTGGAATAGGAAGAATCGTTCATGGATGTTTCATATTGTTCGTGAAATAGCCAATCATTATTAAATGGAATGTGCATAAGTTTCTCCTTATTTTCTTAGTTCAATACAATTTGATTACAAAATTCCAATATATCATTCATGACATCAAAATTTAATTCTGATATAAGCTCTAAGCGTTCTTCTTCTAGTTCCATATAATGTGGATCGTCTTCTTCTAATTCCATTTGGTGGTGCATAATATCGTGAATTCGGTCATAAGATTCTTGAGTTACTGTTAATTTATGACCAGCCGTTTCATATTCTTGAAAGGCAAATCTTGAATCATCTGCAAACTGTTCATAATAGACCATATAATTGCTATTAAATTGTGTAATTAAATCATCTTTACTATGAATCAGTAGAACGGGTGCATCCATATTAGAAAGACCTTTAATCCCATCAATACTTGCATATTCTCCAAATAAGATTTTTTCATAGAGAATTAAATAGGGACGTAATACTTCTACAATATCACCTGTGTAGATTTTGGCAACATCTTCTATAATATTAATATTTCTCCAAAATCCTGCTAAACTTACAATTCCATCAACTTCATAGGCAATATCTTCTAAAGCATATACAGCAGATACCGAAAATCCACCCCAAGAGTGTCCTACTAGAATATGAGGAATCTCACTGTATTGATTAGATTCAGAT
>JAWXVF010000248.1:0-2402 GCA_044425555.1 Eubacteriales bacterium | reverse complement strand
TGAAATCTATGGAGAGGTAAGATTTGAAGATGTTTGCTTTAGCTATGAAGAAGGACACGAGATTCTTCACAACATTAATTTTACAGTTAACAAAGGGGAAAGTTATGCCATTGTAGGAGCTACTGGAGCTGGAAAATCAACCATAGTAAATCTAATTAGTCGTTTCTACAACCTTAATTCTGGTACTATTTATATTGATGAAGTGGATATTTCAAAAGTAAAGATTAAATCCCTTCGTTCACAAATGGGAATTATGATGCAAGATAGTTTTATCTTTGCAGGTAGTATTATAGAAAATATTCGTTATGGAAAATTAGATGCAACAGATGAGGAAGTAATTGAAGCAGCAAAGGCTGTTCGAGCTCACGAATTCATTATGGAAATGGAGGACGGTTATGATACTCAAGTCAATGAGCGTGGAAGTCGTTTATCTGTAGGACAACGCCAATTAATCTCTTTTGCTAGAACGTTACTTGCCAATCCGAAAATCTTGATATTAGATGAAGCTACCTCTAGTATTGATACAGAAACAGAACTCCTTTTACAAGAAGGTCTTGCACAATTATTAAAAGGACGTACTTCTTTTATTATTGCTCATCGTCTTTCTACTATAAAAAGCTCCGATTGTATTATGTATGTAGATAAAACTGGTATTGTAGAAAAAGGAAATCATGAAGAATTATTAGAATTAAAGGGTGAATATTATAACTTATACTTATCGCAATTTGACTTTTTACATTTGTAATAGTTCTTCCTCCATTCAAAACTAATAGTCCATTAAAAAAGGCTATATCACATTCCATAAGTGATGTAACCTTTTTCTTACTGTTTAATCAAAATATAATTTAAAGAGAAATAATCTCTAAATCATTCGGTATCAACAAGTTACCACTATAATAATAGGCTCCCTCACGTCCATACAACTCTTTTCTATTATGATAATTCTTATCCTCTGTATGCCAAAGAACGAGATTCGCAACTTTCATTTTCTCTGCTAATTCACACGCTTCTTTAACTGTAACGTGATGCTTCTCGTATGGCTCAAATATGTCTCTCTCTTCATATAAACAAAAAGCTTCACACAGTAACCATTTTGCATTTCCTACATATGGTTCACACAACTCATTGTACGGTTCATCTCCTAGAAAAACCACCTTTTTCTCCGAGTCTTCTATGGTAAAGGCAAATTGTTTGGCTTTCGTTGAATGAATATCAAAAAAAGTCACCTTATTCCATAATAAATTTGCTTGTTCCCCATCTACTACAGGATGAATGAGAATACGCTCTCCAATTAATCGGATAAATTTTTGTTGCAATGTCATCTCCAATAATTGTCGAATCATGACGGCTAATTCTTCATGGCACCACATATGAAACTCACCTTCATACTGTCCCTTTTTCATCATAGTTGCAATCTTACGAAATACCCACACGACTCCTAATACATGGTCAGAATGTTCATGGGTTATAATCAAATGACGTACGGAAGCAAAATCAATATTTCCTCTTTTCATCTGTACTAGAATTCCATTTCCACCACCTGCATCCACCATAATATGTTCCCCTTGCTCCTCAATTAAATAACAAGTGTTATAACATTCTGTAGCAAGTGCATTTCCTGTTCCTAATACAATTAATTGATTCATCTTTTCCCCTTTTCGTGTAATTCGCTTAATAGAAAACTTCTTCTAAGAGCAATCCTTTTGCCGGAACTAAGTACCCTGCCTTGGAACGATCTCTTCCTTGAAAGATTTCTTCTATCTCTTCTACTCGTTTTTGGCCATATCCAATTTCAATGAAAGTTCCCATAAGGATTCGTATCATATGGTATAGGAAACCATCTCCTTGAAATACAAGTCTTACCTCATCTTCTACTTGTAGGATTTCAATAGAATGTATGGTTCGAATTGTAGATTTTTTACTATTTTTCTTAGAAGTAAAGGCTGCAAAGTCTTTTGTTCCAAGAAAATAAGGAATAGCTTTCTCCATTGTAGCAATGTCTAATTTATTAGGCAAGTGGTACGTATACTTTCTACGAAATACATTAGGATTTCTATGGTTCACGATACAATAAGAATATTGTTTACCTTTGGCAGTTAACCTTGCATGAAATCGCTCTTCTACTACATGAACTTTTCTAATATAAATATCTTCTGGCAGATACGTATTCATATATTCTTTGATTTCTTTAGGAGCATATGGTGTATTCATCTTCACATTAATCACTTGCCCTATAGCATGAACTCCTGCATCAGTTCGTCCAGAACCATTAATCGTAATAGCTGTTCCCACCATTTTAGATAATATACTTTCTATCTTTCCTTGTATAGTATTCTCTGTTTTATCTTGACGTTGCCACCCTGCATATCTAGTACCATCGTATTGTACGATCATTTTGTAAT
>JAWXVF010000247.1:0-2437 GCA_044425555.1 Eubacteriales bacterium | reverse complement strand
CATGTTTTATTATACCAATACTTTCTATTTCCTATAAGAATTATCAACGATATTTATCTTGCCCCAATCGTATATTCAAATATGCTGCGTAACGAACAAAGGCAGCAGGGATGGGATAGTGTTGTTCCATTTCCATTAAATCTATAAATTGTAGCGAAGAATGTCTCTTTACTAATTCCTCGTTCTCTACTAACTGGTCTACTCGAATATGATATGCAATCATATGCCACTCTCTGTGAGAGAATATATGTTTACTAGCTTCTAATAACTCAATTCGAAGAACTGGATAACCAAGCTGTTTCATATACGACAATACATCCTTTTGCTCTTTATGACCCTCTATACTAGGAAATTCATACAAGCCTGCGAGCAATCCCTTTTGCTCTCGTTTTCGTAAGATCACCTTATTCTGATCTTGAATCACCAAAATCGTTTTCTCTTCAATAATTCGCTTTTTCTTAGAAGATTTGATAGGAAGTCTTGTTACGTCTCCTGTTTGTAAAGATTTACAAATGAGATTCCACGGGCATACTTCACACTTTGGTATTCCATTTGGTACACAAATGGTTGCGCCAAGTTCCATTAAGGCTTGATTAAAATCTCCTACTTTTTCTCTTAGCACCCATTCTTTTATTAATGCTCCCATAGCAAGTTCAAGCTGTTTCTTAACTTTTGGGTCTGCAATATCGCTTTCATTGGCTTCCACTCTTGCAATAACTCGTAATACATTTCCATCTATTGCAGGAACAAGCTCTTTATAAGCGATAGAAGCAATTGCTCCTGCTGTATACGTTCCAATACCTGGTAGAGCTAATAATTCTTCATAAGAATTAGGCATTTCTCCATTCCACTTTTCTACCATTATCTTAGCAGCCTTTTGCATATTACGTACACGATTATAATATCCCAAACCCTCCCATAATTTTAATAAATGATCCTCTGGAATAATAGCTAATTCCTCTACAGAAGGAAGCATATTTATAAATCTTGTAAAATAGGGCTTAACAGCTTCTACTCGTGTTTGTTGTAGCATAATCTCCGATATCCAAATAGTATAAGGATTCTTATCTTTTCTCCAAGGTAACTCACGAGCATTTTCCTGATACCAGATTACTAAAGGTTCCACCATTTCTTTTCGAACTTGCATGATCTACTCCCAATCTAACGATTACATTCAAATTTTTCTAGGGTATACAAACAACTTCTTAACTCCGCATAACGTTCTTCTATTTCACCTGTTTCACTTATGGTAATATCAGTAGCAACCGCCATGGAAGTAAGCATTTGATGAGTTACAATAGATTTCATTTGTTCTAATACTTTAATCTTATCTAAAAATGTATCTTCATCAAAGAATTGTAAAAATAAGGGATGTAAACCATCTTCTTCCAAATGTTCAATTGGTTCTATATCTTCTTCACTACTATCTAAATCACCTAGAATATCACAAGGCAATTCTTGCACACATGCTTCTTTTGAATCGTTCATATGCCTTAATTCAAAACGATATTCTTGTTCTACATTTGGATATTTCTCTTGATCTACTTTTTCTAAAAACATCTTAAGTGGTCTTACATAAGCTTCATATGGGGCATATAATTGTCTATATACCACTTGATCTTCTAAAGTTTCCGAATCCTTTGCTATTGTGATAATCTGATATAACTTTCCTTTAAAATGTTCATAAACTTCATATGCCCTTGGTTCTTGTCTCATATCCCTTATATCTCCCTATTCCCTTAATTTTTTAGAACTATATTTTATAATAATCAATTCAATTCCCATATGTTCATTGATTCGTCCTGATTTAATAGTAATATCTGTCTCTACACATTCTACCAAAGCTTCTCTTAGAGTTACAGTGCTAAATTGCTTCACTTGTTGTACATATTTTGCTACAATAAATTTTTGTAATCTTATTGTTTGACTAATCTGTTCGTCACTATACATTTTTTCCTTTAACAATTTCACTTGATACATATAATGAAATTGTCTAGTCAATAGTGCAAGAATACCAAGAGGACTTTCTTTTAAACTAATTAAATCATAATAAAGTTTCAACGCTTCTTGTTGTCTCTTATTCACAATCGCCGCAATCATCTCAAAAATACGATTATGAATCTTTCCTATTACAATTGTTTCCACATCATCTATTGTAATTTCATTCTGATTATACGCATAACAGATTACCTTCTCAAGTTCCATATTCATATAATCCATTTCCGTACTTTTTGTTGCTTCTTTACGCTCTTTATCTGAACTCATATCACTAGTTTTTTCTACAAACAATTGCAACGCTTCTCTAGTAATATTTTTCCCTTGACTTTTTAATTTATTCTGTATCCATATATAGAATTCTCTTTCTGTTCTCTTCTGAAACCATGCACAATATCCATGTTTTGCAATAGCTTTATAAAGTCGTGTCGTTTTCTTCACT
>JAWXVF010000042.1:0-18508 GCA_044425555.1 Eubacteriales bacterium | reverse complement strand
AGAAAAATACTAGTATTTTAGAAAAATGTATACTTTCTAAAGCACTAGTATTTTCAATGCTATTCTCAATATTTAATTACGCTTCATGAAACAACCCTATCATCACAGTCGCTTGTGTAGACAACTCTTGCGATGTAGCAGCCGACTCTTCACTAAAGGCTGAATTCTGTTCCATCACCTTCGCCACCTCATCTACACTTGCATTAATATGCTCAATTGCACTCGCTTGTTTCTTCGAAGCATCTGCAATCCCACTTAGGGTTTTGATAAATCCTGTAATATCACTAGATACTTCCCTTAAGCTATCAATAGTCACCTCGGCAATCTTATTACCTCGTTGTACCGCTTCCGCCGTTTCTGTAATTAATATAGTGGTATCTTCTACTGCATCACTTGTACGTATAGATAGGCTACCTACTTCTTCCGCAACAACTGTAAATCCACGTCCTTCTGTTCCAGCACGAGCTGCTTCTACAGATGCATTTAATGCTAAGATATTCGTTTGGAACGCCACATCTTCAATCGTCCTAACAATTTCGTTAATGCCTTCACTTTTTAATTGAATGTATTTCATTGCATTCATCATTTCATCCATTTGCCCATTGCTCTTTTCTAATTCCGTAGCAATGTGCTGTGCTGTAGTATTCACCTCATTGATATTTTCCGTATTCTCTAAAATCTGCTTCGTAATATCTGCTACAAATCCATTCAAATCTACAATACTTTCTGATTGTTTCATAGAACCCTCTGCTAAGTTTTGGGAACCTAGAGCTACATTTTCAGAACCATAACTTACTTGATCTACAGTAGATTTTAGTGAATCTAGCGTTCTTGTGATTAACTTTACAAATAGATTCATAGAGGTTTGAATTTCTTTAAAATCGCCTAAGAAGGCAATCTCATTAGTATGGGTAAAATCTCCCCTTCCAAAAGAAGCTAGACTTCCCTCAATTTCTCGAATATAGGTAGACAATGTACCCATTGTAAATCGCAAATCATCTGCTAATGCTCCGATTTCATCATCACTTTCATAAGTAAAGTCATATTTCAAGTTGCCTTTTGTCATCTCCGCCATAGCAGCTTTTAATTGTTCTAACGGACTTAATTGTACTGCAATCGTATTAGCACACACTCTCAACGTTACTACAACAGAAAGAATCTGAACAATTACAAGAATCACTCCAAGTAAAATAGTGTCCGTATAAAATTCTAAGTAATTAATTCCTGCCACCATTTTCCAATTTAAACTTTCAATCAATCCTACAGAACCAATACGCCAATCATTATTGCGCTTAAATTGCACCAATTCTCCAGTTGGATTAGCTAATTCTTGCTCAAATTTACTTCCTGATACTCCTGCTACTGTATAATCTTCTCCAATGTAAGAACTCGTTGTATGTGCTACCACTAAGTTATTCCCATCTACTATCCAAGTACTACCTGTATTACCAAATTCCGCAATTAGATTCGATACAAAAGCTGTTGGAATATCTAATACCACACAACCGATTACAGATCCATCTGGTGCAAATACTGGTGTAGAAACAGATACCACCGTGACATTACTAATACTATGTATATAAGGGTCTGTTACAATCGTCTCTTGCTCTGTAATTGCTCTATAGTAAGGACGATCCGCTATAGTATCCCTTACCGATACTGTTCCATCGCTCATAATATAACTATCTTGTGCCACACTTACAATAGAAATATTAGCAATACTATTATCATAGGAATCTTTAACAGCTGTTAATTCCGTTAAGATACTATCAATCTCTTTATACTCTCCCATAGGGTTTGTTTTACTACTAGCCATTAATAACTCTTGTATACTCTGATCCACTGCTGCTACCTTAGAAGCATAAAAATAAATCTCCATAGACGTTTCCACAGTAGACGAAATATTATGCACTACCTCTACAATATAGTCTTCTTGTATACTTTTCATTTGATAAGATGCATAGGTACATACAATAATAATTACCACTAAGTTTACAATTAACATGATTTTTGTTAAATGATGTGTCACCTTATTCGCAATACTTTCTCTCATTTCGTTCATGCCATTCTCCTCTTCCCTATAAAATTGCTTGTCTAGTAATTTTTACTCAATTATTCATATTATACTGTATTGACAATATTTTACAAGTATTTTCTACAAATATCTATTATTTTTTTCTATACATACTATTTTCTATTAACTATTCTCAATAAAACACACACACTTTTTCTTAGAATCATTTACTATTTCCCCCTTTTATGGTACTATAACGCATACATTGTTAGAAGAACTCTGTGCATTCCTCTAACAATCCCAACGAACCACTTAGAAAGGGAACCTCTTATGCAATATAGAAATGCTAAAAACAACGACCCCATCTCTCTCTTGGGATATGGGTGTATGCGTTTTACAAAAAATGGTAGTACGATAGATTTGGAAAAAGCAGAACAAGAAATTTTATCTGCCATTTCGCAAGGTGTCAACTATTTTGATACTGCTTATATTTACCCAGGTAGTGAAGTAGCACTTGGTAGTATTTTAACTAACAATCACTTACGAGAACAAGTGAAAATCGCCACCAAACTCCCTCAGTATTTAATCAAATCTGCAACTAGCATTGAACGATATTTCCAAGAACAACTAAATCGTCTACAAACAGATTACATTGACTTTTACTTAATGCATATGATTACCGATATTGCCTCTTGGAACAAATTAATTAAACTAGGGATCTTAGAGTGGATTCAAGAGAAGAAAGCATCTGGTCAGATTAAACAATTAGGCTTCTCTTATCACGGAAATACAGAAATGTTTCTACAAATATTGGAAGCTTATGATTGGGACTTTTGCCAGATTCAATATAATTACATGGACGAGCATTCCCAAGCAGGACGCAAAGGATTAGAACGCGCCTATGCATTACACATCCCGGTTATTATTATGGAACCTCTACGCGGTGGTCGACTTGCTACTTATTTACCATCTACTGCCCAACAATTAATTGAGAATCACCCTCGTGGATATAGTGCTGCCGAATGGTCTTTTCGTTGGATTATGGAACAGCATGGTGTTATGACCGTCTTATCTGGCATGAACTCTCTTGCCATGGTAGAAGAAAATGTTCGTATCGCCTCCCAAGTAGCTTTTAACGAATTCACTCAAGAAGATCACCAATTAATTACAGATGTGAAAACTGCCATCCAACAATTAGTGAAGGTGAATTGTACAGGATGTGGCTACTGCTTACCTTGTGTAAAACACGTAGATATTCCTGGAGTCTTTCGTTGTTATAATACTATTTATGCTGATGGCAAGAGAAAAGCACTACGCGAATATATTCAAACCACCTTACTTCGCAAAGAATCTAGTAGTGCCAGTCACTGTATTCGTTGTGGAAAATGCGTTCCTCACTGTCCACAAGGAATTGATATTCCACAAGAATTAAAAGCTGCAAGCAAACATCTAGACACCTTCTATATGCGTATAATTCGCATTGGCATACGAATCTTCAAGGTATGGTAAGAACATACCACTATTCATATTGATTTAATTTTAACTGAATGCTTCGTTGCCCTCGAAATTCATTAATATCTGGTTCAAAAATAATATTTAACGTTAAGCCTTTTGCAGTATTTACACGATATTGTTCTTGTATGTAATCATGAAAAGCTTTGATTTGTGCCACTCCTAAACATACAAGGACTAACTTTGTTCCTGTTTGATCCATTACCGTAGCCTTTAATAGATTCTTCTTCGCCCCTAGTACTACTTCATCTAGAAACTGTACTTCTCTCCGTGCAAATACAGGTTTTCGATTTCCAACACCAAAAGGTTCTAATCTATTCATCCCATCAATCAACTCTTCTGTAATATCCGTAAATGGTAACTCCATATCAATAAGAATAGTTCCTTCTAATTGTTCCTTAGTTAGGCGACAATTCTCATTTAATGTCTTTCGATACTCCTCCACCAATTCTTCTTTCATAGAAAGTCCTGCTGCCATTTCATGTCCACCAAATCGGGTGAAAAAATATTGTATGGCTACCATTTCTTCTTGCATATGGTAGCCTTCAATGGAACGCCCTGATCCTTTCACTCCCTCCGTTGTTTTCGTAAGGATAAATGTTGGTCGATTGTAGCGTTCTTTTACACGTCCTGCTATGATTCCTGCAATGCTTTCATGGCAATCTTTTAAATAGATCACATAGACAGAATCGTTATAACTTCCTAATCGTTCCAATTCTATAATGGCATTTTCCACACCTTCTTCTGTCATTTCTTTTCTCTTCTCATTTAAAGCAGTCAACTCTTGCGCCATTCTCTTCGCATCTTCTTGGTTTCTACATTCTAACAAATCAAGGGTTAACATGGCTGTTTCCAATCTACCTGTAGCATTAAAACAAGGCCCAATACGAAATCCTATATGGTGACACTTTATCTCTTCTTGATTGATTTCATTTGCATTCATCAAGGCTTGTAGTCCTATATTCTTAGTCTGTCTTAATTGCCACAATCCATGTTTTACTAGAATACGATTTTCTCCTTGTAGCTTCATAACGTCACAGATAGTAGCACACGCACCAAACTCTAAGTATTCTTCTCTTAAATACTCTAGAGATTCTCCTAAGGTTTTAAAAAGTGCCTCCATCAACTTATAAGCAACCATGGATCCGCAAAGATCCTTATTCGGATACTCATCACCCTCTTGCTTAGGATTGAGAATCCCAATACATTCTGGAACAATCTCTCTACGCCCACCTTCCGTCTCTTCAAATAACGGCTCATGATGATCTGTTACCAGTACCTCTATTCCAAGTTCTTTGGCATATGCAATTTCTTCTATAGCACTAATCCCATTATCACACGTAATAATCAAATCAATACCATCTTGACTAGCTTGCTTCATAAGATTCTTATTCAATCCATATCCATCTGTAATACGATGGGGTATGGCGACAGAAACATCTCCACCGCATTTTCTAATACCACCCTTTAAAATATAAGCTGCACAAATCCCATCTACATCGTAATCTCCAATAACGCGTATTTTAGAACCTTTCTCTATATGTTCTCTCACATATTGCACACACAGCTCCATATTCTTTAACAAAAAAGGATCATAGAGATTCTCTAAAGAACCATTTAAATACTGTTCTATTTCCCATTCACCAACTACACCTCGATTACAAATAATGCGTGCGATTACTGGATTCAATCGAAATTTCTTCCCTAATTCTACCACGTCTGCCTCTGTATGTAATACATTCCATTTAGCCATTGCGCTCTTCCTCTCCCTTAACAAATCATACAAAAACAGCTATGAACCGTTCCATTCATAGCCTACTTCTTAATCTTTCTATTTACTACTACTCTCCACTACTTATTCGTTCTTCATAAGAAGAATCTACCATGCTTAAATATTGTGTGGATAATGCTACACTGCCTTTTTTACTCAAGGAAGTGAAAGGAGTACCTTTTTGTATTTCACAAAATTGCTTCAAACACTCAATGGCAAACTCTTTTTCGTACTGGTAATTATACAAAGGAACTTCCCAATCTAACGTTACAATACCTCTTCCTTCTAGTAAGAGTAGTACCTTAGTCATACCCATCGTCTCTTCTATAGATTGGGAGTAATCTCTTATATAAATTGGAGCAAACGAACATCCCACTACTTTTCCAATAGGAAGATAGCACAATTCCTCTAACAATGTAATCATACACTCTTCTTCACTAGTCAGACCACTTACATCTATCTTCTTCTGAAGAATAGGACATCCTTTGCCTTGACAACCACCACACTGCCCTTGTGCCTTCTTAGGACAGCCACACGTATTACTACAACACTTTTCCATGTAAAATCCTATCCTCTATTTCTTCTTTAAGAAAGTAGGAATATTCAATTCCATTTCTTGTACCCTAGCCTCTTGGTTTTGTAAAGAAGCAATTCCAGTGGGACTTCTTAACTCAGTAGAAGTAATGGTTGTCTGTGGTTTTAACTTAGTCATACCAACTGTACTTTGTGTCACGGGAAATGTAGTACTAGCGTACTTACCTAATGTAGTTGTCTTAGTTTCTTCCTCTAACCCAGTTGCCACCACCGTAATCGTACACGTATCTACTTCATGATCTGTCTCAATGGCTCCTAATATCATATTAACACCTACATCTACTAGATTCTCTAAATACCTACCTGCCGTTTCCACATCCTCAAAGGTAATATCTCCTGATAGATTTACAAGAATCTTCTTAGCACCTGAATTCTCAATAGTGGTTTCTAATAATGGACTCTCTACTGCTTTCTTAATCGCTTCTACTGCCTTATCAGGTCCTACACCCTTACCTATACCAATATGTGCAATTCCCGCATCTAACATAACTGTTCTCACATCAGAAAAGTCAAGATTAATCAATCCTTCCTTATGAATTAAATCTGTAATCCCTTGGACAGATTGTTGCAATACTTCATCTACCTTCTTAAATGCATCACCAAACTTAATTCCCTTATCTACCACATCTCTTACTCGATCGTTTGGAATCACAATTAAGGTATCTACGTGTAGCTTCAAACGTTCAATTCCATTAATGGCTTGTTCCATACGTATACTTCTCTCAAAACTAAATGGCTTTGTCACAATCCCTACCGTAAGAATCCCCATTTCTTTGGCAAATTGTGCGATTACTGGTGCAGCTCCCGTACCTGTTCCACCACCCATTCCACAAGTTACAAAGACCATATCTACACCTTCTAATACTTCTTTAATTTCTTCTTCACTCTCATAAGCAGCCTTTTCCCCCACATCAGGATTAGCTCCTGCTCCAAGACCCTTTGTTAACTTCTCTCCCATTTGTATCTTTCTAGCAGCACGAGTAGAGCGTAGTGCTTGTACATCTGTATTAGCCGATACAAAGTCTACTCCCATAATATTTTCATCTACCATTCTATTTACAGCATTATTACCAGCACCACCTACACCGATTACGATGATTCTCGCTCCAGATAGTTCATTTTCGCTTTTCACACCAACTTCTATCAAAATAGTACCTCCTCATTTCTAATTACTCCATAATAACTACTATATAATTATTCTGCAAATTTATCAACCCATTTTTTTATTTTATTTATAATTTTAATTTTTTTATGTATGTCCACTTGTACAACATCCTCTATTCTAATTAACCTTCCGACTGTTGAAAAGTAACACTTTTCGTATATTGTGTAAGATTTGATAAATTCAAACTTCCTTTTAATTCAATAATTTCAGGTAAAATTGCTTTTAAATGTTTTACTTTTAATTCTAAATTCTCACTCGTTCCCATTTTCACTTTTGCTTGATTATAATAGAGTGTCATATTGTACTGAGAATCAAAGTAAATCTTATCTGCTGAAAGCTGATTAGCAGCTAGTGTTTGTGTGGTTCTTGATATTTGCTGAAATATTGCTTCATTCCCAATAAATAATGGTTCATATAATGCAATATATTTAAAATCTAGCCCGGCCACCTCTGGAATACCAGTCTTTCGAAAAGTAGCACTTTCTACGACCACTCCATCTTTATCAAAATACATATAACAGCCAAAATAATCTATGTAACCAGCCAAAGGTTTCTCGTAAACCATAATTCTTACTGTATCGTGGGATTCAATAACCACATCCATGCTTTGAACAAAAGGGATATTAATCAATTCTTGATTGCGATACTTATTCTTTAGATAAAGGGAGTTATTACCTAAGTAACCAGACATTACCATATCTATAATCTCTTCTCTGGTATAAGCAGTGTTCCCACTCACATATACTATATTCACTTTAAAATAATTATGAAATACTAAAAAAAATACCATCAACAACATCCCTAACAAGATGATACCTACTGCCATTTTCCGTTCTTCTACCCAACTAATCGCTTCTCCCATAATGTATCCCTCTAATTTTTAAATCTGATTGTTCTAGATATCCCTAGTACCAATCCAATTTCCACTAATGTAAACAAAACCGACGAGCCACCATAACTAATAAATGGCAAGGTAATTCCCGTATTAGGAATCGTATTTGTTACAACCGCTATATTCAAAATTACTTGTATGGCAAAATGTGCCATCACTCCCACTACAATTAAAGCTGCGAATAAATCTGGTGCATTATTAGCAATAATCATACACCTCCAGATCAATACTAAAAAAAGTAAGATTACAGCAATCGCACCACACAACCCTAACTCTTCGCAAATAATAGAAAAAATCATGTCATTTTGTGCCTCTGGTAAGAACCCTAGTTTTTGCATACTCTGCCCTAGACCTTTTCCAAAGATTCCTCCAGATCCAATAGCATAAAGAGATTGTAGTGTTTGAAATCCTGTACTAGAAGCATATTGTTCCGGATTAATCCATGCTAATACTCTAGCATAACGAAATCCACTTTCTGCACTGGCGAAATTAATAATGCACAATACCGCAACACCAATTACACTCACTCCTGCTAAACCTGTCAAAAGAAATCTTTTATAATCAGGTGTAGATACAAAAACCATTAACACTCCCATTCCCATAATAATAATAGCTGTGCTTAAGTTATCCGTAATAGTAAAAATCATAAAACTAATAGGAACAGGAACAACAAGTGCCATCCATAACCCCTTACTGCTTCGAATCCCCTTTCCTAACTTGCAGATAAAGCTTGCCATAACAAGAATCATGGCTAACTTCGCTACCTCCGCCGGTTGTAAAGAAGTACCTGCAATATTCAACCACCTTCTAGCACCATACTTTTCCATTCCTAGAGGTGTTAGTACTAATAAAATCAAACCACACGTACTAATGTAAATAAGAATTGCTCCTCTTTGTGCAAACGGTTTGTATCGCTTATAAGGAATCATAGCTACCCCTATCATCACACATACACCTATTAGCACTGCGTCAAATTGACGTTTCAAATAATAAGCTGCATCTCCAAATTCAATTTTCGATTCATAAGAACTAGTAGAATAGATCATAATCATTCCAAAAGCAAGCAAAAACAAGACTACAAATAATAATGTATAATCAAAATATGTTTCTCTTTGTCTACTTTGTTTTTCTAACTTTTTTCGTTGTTCAAATCGATTCGCCATAGCATTCCCACCTTATTACTTTTGCTCTATTTCCTTTATGCTACTACTCACTTAATTTCCCATTATAATGCTTGCAATGCTACCAAACATAAAATCGCCGTAATAATAGAAAAAACAGCTACTATTCTTGTCTCTGACCAACCACATAACTCAAAGTGGTGATGAATGGGTGCCATTTTAAAGATTCGCTTCCCACCTGATAACTTAAAATAACTAACTTGTATCACTACTGATAACATTTCTACCACATAAATAAATCCAACTATTAAGATAAATAATGGCATCTGTAACATATAAGCAGTAGTGGCTACAAACCCTCCTAAAGCCAAGGAACCTGTATCTCCCATAAATACACTTGCAGGATGTACATTAAATAACAAAAATCCAAGCAACGCTCCTACCACCGCACACGTAATGGGTTCAATTCCACTTGACGTGCCAATTGCTACCACACTAAAGAACGTAGCAACCATTATCGTCACACTACTCGCAAGTCCATCTAGCCCATCTGTAAAATTAATTCCATTTACCGTAGCCAATACTACAATGAATAAAAAAGGAATATTAAATATACCCAAGTCAATGGTATAATCTGTCATAAAAGGAACCTTCATGTCTAATTGAATCTGTGTATATTCTGTTATATAATAAGCAAAAATTCCAGTAACTACAATCTGCCCTATTAACTTATGAAGTGCCGAAAGTCCTTTAGAACGCTTTAACACTACTTTAATATAATCATCTAAGAATCCAATCATTCCAAAACCCAACGTTACAAATAACACAGGAATCACATCTGGATATTCTCTACAATATAATAAGGAAGTAATCACTACACTAATTAAAAATAAAATTCCTCCCATAGTAGGTGTACCCGTCTTTTTCAAATGAGAACTAGGTCCATCCTCACGTACTGTTTGCCCTATTTTTATTTTACGTAAAATCGGTATGATAATAGGCCCAAGTACTGCACTAATTCCAAAAGCAACAATTACTGGCATAGCCATACTTACATTCATTTTTTTCTCCTGTCTTATTCTTTTTCATTTTTCTTAATGATTTCGTTCTACTCCCATGTCTCCTACATCTAATTAGTTGCTTCCTTCCAAATAAGGAAGTACATTTTCATACAATTGTTTCACCATAGGTGCCACAATAGTTCCTCCATAATAAGTGCCTTGTGGGTTGTTAATCAATGCCAATGTAAGTACTTGTGGATTATCTGCTGGTGCAAATCCAATAAATGAGGAAATATATTCCCCTGTTCCACGAGGCAATGTCTCACTAGTTGCTGTCTTACCCCCTATTTGATACCCTTCTATATAGGCATTAATTCCGCCACCTAATTCAACTACTTGTTCCAAAATATACTGCATAGCTTCCGAAGTTTCCTCTGATACAATTTCTGACTGCACTTCATAAGAAAAGGTTTCTATCATCTCCCCCTCTTTTTCTATCCCAATTCCAAAATGTGGCACTACTCGATTTCCCCCATTTATAATAGAAGCAACTGTAGTCATTAGTTGGATGGGAGTCACTTGAAAAGATTGACCAAAGGTAATTGTTGCTAATTCAACAGGTCCAATATTCTCCAATGTATGCATAATTGTGCCAGCCTCTCCTGGCAAATCAATCCCTGTTTTAGTCATTAACCCAAAAGATTCTAGGTATTCATAGTAAGTAGTGATTCCCAATCGCTCTCCTACTGTCACAAAAACAGGATTACAAGAATTCATAGTTCCCTCTACAAATGTTTCCGTTCCATGCCCTGCCACTTTATGGCAACCAATCCTTCGATCTCCCACAATAATATATCCTGGACACTGAAAAGTATCCTCTAAATCTACCACTTCCTCTTCTAAGGCTGCTGCTGCTGTAATAATCTTAAAGACAGAACCTGGTTCATACGTATCATTAATACAACCATTTCTCCAGACTCCATTATAATAATCTTGCTTTTCTTGTTCTGATAAAATGGTACTGTCTATATCAGCTCCAATGGCAAACGGTTCATTAAGATTAAATTCTGGTACATTTACCATGGCTAGTATCTCACCATTTTGTGGATTCATCATTAGAATAGAAACACTTTCTGCTGCTTTTGTTTCTAATGCTTGTTGTGCTAATTGCATAGCGTATTGTTGAATATTAACATCTAGGCTAATATGTAGATTATTTCCTGCAATCGGTTCAATTCTTCGTTCCCCATATTCTTCCACCTCAATTCCTTTCGCATCTGTCACTGTTAATATAGTGCCATCTTGTCCCTTTAAATATTCCTCATAGATTACTTCTAATCCAATAATTCCTTGGTTATCTCCACCAGTAAATCCTAATACTTTTGATGCTAACGTTTCATAAGGATAATATCGCTTATAATCTTCATCAATTTTCACCCCTTCTAATTGATACTCTCGAATTCGTTCTCCTATTTCTTTTGAAACATTACTCTGCACTCGTTCTATAGCAGATACTTTCTCCACTCTAGCACGTACCGTTTCTTCTAAAATGCCTAATTCTTCACTTAATACAGCAATCACTCGTTCTGGATCTTCCACTTGACTATATACAACCGATACGGTACAAACAGTCGTATTAATTGCTAAAGACGTTCCGGTAGAATCAATAATCTCACCTCTTGCCGCCTTAATCACTCGTTCTCGTTCATGTAATGCCAATGCTTTCTCACTATAATATTCATGTTCTACTATCATTAAATAGATACAACGAATAATTAATAATAACATTACACTTGCTACTATCAGAAATAAAAAAACGATTTTCTGTCGATGAAATGTTTTATTCCTCAAACAAACACTCCTAAAGTTCTTTACTATACTTTATTAAGAAATCCTCTAGGTTATTCATTAGAATCACTAATTTCTCCATCAAGTTCTCCATTCTCTAAGGTGTCCTCATTGCTTTGGGGGTTGTCCTCTTCCACATCACTTTCCGTAGCAAGAGTACTCCCTTCTTCCATCATATCACCAGGCACTGCTTCCGTAGGAAAGATGCTCATATAAGGCAATACTTCTGTCATAATATTCTTAGCTATTTCCATTGCATAAGAAGATCTTGCTTGATCTGCCACATTTGGTCTATCTACCACTACATAGATTAACACTTCTGGATTCTCAGCAGGTGCATATCCAATAAAAGAGACTACGTAATCTTCCGTACCACGAGGTAGTGTTTCTGCTGTACCCGTTTTGCCACCCATAGTATAACCACCTTCTGGTAAGGCAGCAGCACCTGTTCCATATAATACAGTAGCATCACAATATTCAATAATCTTTGCACTTGTTTCAGCAGATACCGTCTGCTTTAAGATACGTGGCTCTACATTAGCAAGGGTTGTTCCACTATCACTCATGATCTTAGACACCACATGAGGTTCATAGTAATATCCCCCATTAATCAAAGAAGAAAAAATCGTTGCCATCTGAATCATAGTCGTATTGTACCCTTGACCAAAAGATGCAATAGCTAGATCTGTAGGAACCATGGTGTTCACATCAAATACTACCGTATCTGTACGCTCTTCTCCTACTAGATCAATATTCGTTTTTAATCCAATATGATAATTGTCTAACCCTTTCATAAAGGTGTCTATGCCAATGCTCATCCCCATATTCATTAATGCCACATTACAAGATTGTTCAATGGCTTGGGAAAAGGTTAATTCTCCGTGTCCGTACCGATTAGCACAGTGAATAGGATCTGGATGTCCACTTACTTCATAACTTCCATAACAAGTATAGCATTCATTTCCCAACAATCTCCCATACTCTAAACCCGTTGCCACCGTCATCAACTTAGCCGTAGAACCTGGTTCATAAGTACTTGATATACAGAAATTTTTCCATATTGCTGGCAACACTTCATCAAACATAGTCTTTTCATCCATTTGTTCAATTTCTTCTTCTGTATAATAATCCATTAGATCAGTAGGGTTGTTCAAATCGTAATTAGGGTAAGAAGCCATTGCTAATATTTCCCCACAATTAGGATCCATAATAATTACACCTGTATTATTACTTCCCAACTCTCCTTCTCTATAGTTCCCTCTATATTCTTCATTAAATTGTAATACATATTTTTCCACCACCTTCTGTATATTCAAGTCTATGGAAGTTACAATGCTATTCCCATTAATAGCAGATTTCGTAGTGCGTTCTAAGATTGCATTGTCATTTAAGTAACCATACTCCCTACCATCTATGCCATTTAATGTTGTGTTGTAATATTGTTCTAAACCATTACTTCCATTACCTTCACTAGAAACTACACCAATCACATTGCTTGCCAAAGAACCGTTTGGATAATATCTTGTATACTCATCTTCAAACCATATACCAAATATCTTCCCCATCTCACTAGTAGCATTGGCTTGCAGTTCTTGAAACTCCATGACAGAATCGTAATCTTGTTGACGTGCCAATCTATAGTACTGGGAATTAGGATTGGCAATAATGAATTGTCTAATTGTGCTCTCATCAATTCCAAAACATTGTTTCAATGCATTTATTGTAGCGGTAATATCTTGTTGTACCTTTTGTGGATCATCATTTATCCGATCACTACCTCCAAGCATCTTGGCATCTAAGATTACATTATACACCTTAATGCTAGTGGCAAGTTGTAAGTAATTGGCATCTAATATCTCACCTCTCTCATATGGTATGGTACTGCTATTGTATTGTTGTTGTGATAATATTTGCTTCTTGTAGGTATCTCCACTTTCTGCATTAATATAGATAATCCTAATACTTAATCCAACAAACACGAAAAAGATTACTCCAAACAATACCATTACTTTATGGTGCAACATTTTCATTTGCAAGAGCTGACTCTTTTTCTTCTTCCCTATCCTACGTTTTGTTCTATTCATCTATTATTCCTCGATAATACCTGGTTATTCTTCTACAGGAATCTCTTTCTTTTGCTGTACATAATCTCCCTTAATCCGTGTAAAGGGAATAATTTGCCCTGTTGTTGCATAATTCATTCCCAATTCTTCTTTGGCAATTCTCAAAATTTCATCTAAATCCATACTTGCTAGAATACGAGTAGACATTTCTGCATTCTCTGTCTGCAAATCATTTAATTGTCTTTCTAATCTAGAAATCTCCACTGTTGTGCTTATTATTTCTGATTGTAACGTTACGTAATCCACTAAAATGTATGCTGTAATGGCAATGGCTATTAATAAGAATACTAATGTTTTAAAATTAATCTGAGCAGCATGTTCTCTATTACGACTTACTCTTTTTGAGGTATCTCTAATCGGATTCTTAAGTGCTTGTTTATCCAATTCTGGTGCGGTAGAGGTATTTATATATGGTTGTCTCTCCACTTCATTATCATATGTAGTTTGTCTTTTGTTTGATATATTTTTATCTGTTCTAGCCATTCAAACTACCCACTTTCTATACTCCTTTTGCTACCCCCTTCTCAAACACTCGTAATTTCGCACTTTGGGAGCGCTTATTCATCTTTCGTTCCTCTTCACTTGGTGAAATAGGTTTTCTTGTAATCACCTTACCTACTGGCAATTTCCCACATACACAAATAGGAAAATTAGAAGGGCATGTACAAGGATTTGCCATGTTACGAAATTGTGTTTTTACAATTCGATCTTCCAAAGAATGAAATGTAATAATACACAATCTTCCACCTTCCGCTAATAAAGAAACCATCTCCTCTATCGAATGCTTCAACACCTCTAATTCATGGTTACATTCAATACGGATGGCTTGGAATGTCCTCTTAGAAGGATGTCCATTTCCTTCACGCACTTTTGCAGGAATCGCCCCTTTAATAATCTCATTTAACTGTCCTGTTGTAGTAATCTCACCTACTTCTCTTGTCCGCACAATATGTTTTGCTATATTATTAGCAAATTGATCTTCCCCATACTGACGTATCATTCTCGCTAATTCTCCTTGGGAATACGTATTTATAATTTCCTTTGCACTAAAAGATTGTCTCTGATCCATTCGCATATCTAAGACCGTATCGTATTTATAAGAAAATCCTCTTTCTATTTCATCTAATTGATAAGATGACACCCCAAGATCTAGAACAATTCCATTTACTTGTCCCACACCTCGTTCTCCTAGTACAGACTTCATATTACAGTAATTATCACGAATTACTATAGTTCGTTCTGCATAAGGTGCTAGTCGTTTAATCGCTGCTTCAATGGCATCTCCATCTTGGTCTATTCCATATAATCTTCCTTGCTCCACTAACTCTTTCGCAATATGGTAGGAATGTCCACCACCACCTAAGGTCCCATCTACATAGATACCATCTGGTTTGATCTTTAGTTCTCTAAGAGTCTCTTCTAATAATACTGAGATATGCTTAAAATCCATGTATGTGCTCCCTTTGTTATATGCCAAGCCCTAATTCTGCCATGTGCTCTGCAATCGTTTCCATATCCTCCATAGAAGTCGTATCCATCCAACGCTCTTTACTCCAGATCTCCATTCTACTTCCTACACCTACTAGTACTGCCTCTTTCGTAATCTCTGCAAACTCCCGTAACACAGCAGGAATCAATACTCTTCCTTGCTTGTCAATCTCCACGTTCGCTGCTCCTGCAAGAAAAAATCTTACAAACTGTCGTGCATCTTTATTCGTTAGTGGCAATGATTTCAGCTTTTCTTCAAATGCATGAAACCCTTCGTTGTCGTACACAAATAAGCATCCGTCTAACCCCTTAGTAATCACAAAATCTTCACCAAGTGATTCCCGCAATTTCGATGGCATAATTAACCTGCCTTTTGCATCAATTGTATGGTTGTATTCTCCCATAAACATAGTCATCACCTATTTGTAGTACCTAGAGAAATCTTCCTATTCTTCTTATCTTTTATCAAGGATTCCCCACCAGAAAGTTCATTTCACCCACTTCATTCCACTTTCTACCACTTTCTACCACTTATCTAATAATATATACCACTTCATGGATTTTGACAAGAGAATTCATATGAAAAAAAGCCCCATTTTCTACCATAAAATGAGACTTTTCTACATATAGTTATACAATTGTTTTACTTGCACTAGATAAAGTATTGCTTCTAGTTTCCACTCTTATTTCTTAATAGAAATTTTAGATTTCCTTCCTTTTGGCTATTTTTGTCATTCTTTTTCTTATATACAATTCTATTGCAATTGCCACTACAAATAACACTATTCCAAGCAATTGTGAAATAGCAATACTAGTTCCTGCTATTAGTAATTGATCTGTTCTTAAACCTTCAATTATACCACGCCCTAGACCGTATCCACCTAGATAAATCACTAAAATCTCACCTTGAAACTTCTTATGCTTATGATACAACAACATAAACACAAGTAATCCCACATTCCACATACTTTCATAGAAGAACGTAGGGTGTACTTGAATATAATCCACACCATCTGTTACATGGGCCATAATATCCGAAGTTAAGTCACTCATTCGTACTGCTTCAAGAGGTAACCTCATGGCAAACAAACCATCTGTATAACCTCCAAAAGCTTCTCGATTCATAAAATTACCATATCGTCCAATGGCTTGCCCAATTACTAAGCCAGGAATCGCAGTATCTGCCATGGTTAGATACGATATTTTCTTAATTCTTACGTAAACATACATAGTAGCCAAGGCACCTATTACTGCTCCATAAATAGCCATTCCACCACCACGTATATTCATAATCTGGTCTACATTATCTTTATAATATTCCCAAGAAAATACTACATAATAAATCCTCGCTCCTAACAAAGAAAAGATTATGGCATAGGTTACAAAATCCCAATAGTACTCAGGATTTTGACCTGTTCTCTTAGCAATCTCCACCGCTAATAATAAACCTGCCAACACCCCTAATCCAATAATCATTCCATAAAACGCAATAGAAAATCCGAATATCGTTATATTCTTTGGTACATTTTCTAAATAAATTCCCAAATTAGGAAAAGCTATATCATTTACTCCCATATCAATAACTCCTTATACATTAAAACGGAATAAAATTACATCTCCATCTTTCACTACATACTCTTTCCCTTCAATTCCCACAAGTCCTTTCTCTTTGGCAGCAGTAATAGAACCCAATTCTAGCAAATCCTCACACTTTACTACTTCTGCACGAATAAATCCTCGTTCAAAATCTGTATGGATTTTTCCTGCAGCTTGTGGTGCTTTCATTCCTTTTGTAATGGTCCAAGCCCTCGTTTCATCTTCCCCTGAAGTCAAGTAACTAATTAATCCTAACAAGCTATAACTTGCTTTGATAAGCTTTTCTAATCCAGACTCTTGCAAACCTAAGTCTTCTAAAAACATAGCCTTTTCTTCTTCATCAAGTTCTGCTATTTCTTGTTCTATTTGAGCACAGACTACAAATACTTCGCAATCTTCTTTCGTGGCATATTCACGCACTGCTTTTACCATTGCATTGTTAGCACCATCCTCAGAGAGGTCATCTTCTACCACATTAGTGGCAAAGATAACAGGCTTTACTGTTAACAAATTATAAGAAGCTAACCATTCTTGTTCCTCTTCATCCTTAGCTTCAAAGCTTTTTGCCATAGCACCTTCTTCTAAATGTGTCTTTAAGCGTTCTAATAATTCTAATTCCTTAGCTAAGCCTTTATCATTCTTCGCGCCTCGTATAGTCTTAGCAATTCTTCGCTCTAATAATTCGATATCAGAGAAGATTAATTCTAGATTAATGGTCTCAATATCACGTAATGAGTCAATGGAACCGTCTACATGAATAATATTCGTATCCTCAAAACATCTTACTACATGAACAATAGCATCTACTTCTCTTATATTACTTAAGAATTGATTCCCTAATCCTTCTCCTTTTGAAGCTCCTTTCACTAACCCTGCAATATCTACAAATTCTATGACAGCTGGCGTTACTTTCTTCGATTGATACAAGTTTCCTAATAATTGCAACCGATTATCTGGTACAGTTACAATTCCCACATTAGGATCAATGGTACAAAACGGATAGTTCGCCGACTCTGCACCTGCCTTCGTCAAGGAATTAAACAATGTACTTTTTCCTACGTTTGGTAATCCTACGATTCCTAATTTCATATTTCTTTTCCTTTCACTTTCCACTCCTCTATTAGCTTCATCTCTTTATCAGACAAGCTAATGCACCCCTTTATTATAGCATTTGAGAGTTTCTTTTTCAATACTAACGAAACTTGAGTTTCCGTAAATTGCAAGAAAAAAATAAAAATTTGTATATCAATCATTTTTTTCTTGCGTTTAATGAATTATACAATCTTATTAGGAAAGAAAGCGTAACTAAACAATCCCTGCTAGAACAGAGAAGAATAAAACCATATTAAATATTTTTATCATTCAAGAAATGGAATGGAAAGT
>JAWXVF010000246.1:0-2441 GCA_044425555.1 Eubacteriales bacterium | reverse complement strand
TTGATGTTATTTGGGTATTCAGAGAGAAAAAAGGGGGGGGGATTTAGTAGTATTTAAACAAATATCAGAACATTTATGTGGGAACAAGGTAATCAGAAATGTTATGATTTTTATTGAAGGTACATGGTGTTTTTCTGAAAATGAATTTATTTATGAATGTAGGTGGGGAGCTGCTAAAATGGCAAAGGATAATAATAAGCCAATCGTACCTCAAATGATTGAATACTTAACAGAAAAATGTTATTTGAATGAAGGCAGTAAGATGTATTTTTATGATGAAAATTCGGAAAAAAATTCGTATGAAAATAAACTAGAAAAAGAAAGAACTTTAATAGAAGTAGTAAAGGGAACACGAGTAGTCATTTGTAAAAATGGAGTTGGTGATGTTCTAGAATATATCAGTAATAATGACGATGTTAAAACTTATCAATCCTTTTTAGAGCATTATAAAATGTTAGTAAATAATACATCAAAACTCCAAGTCACCTATTTATATAAAGATATTACAAATTCACAAGTGATGAATGTGCTAAGAGATTCCATTGCTACAATGAAATGGTATTTATATGAAGACTTTGGGATTTATAAAAATAACCTTGCATTAAAAGAAGAATTTGAAAATAGTATTTATCAAATTAAGACAGAATATCCAGTATTAGATTATGAAGAAGAGGAAAAAGTTGTATTTAAATCATATGAGAAATATGATGATATCTTTAAACCTTTAGAATCCATGGTTCCTAATAATAAAGTAGGTATCAGTATTATGATTGATTTGATTCGAAAGAGAAAAGAAATGACACGACAATATAAGTAGAAGTTGATAATATATATTATAAATAGTAACTTCTAATAATTGGGAAAGGTAAAATATGGATATTCATAATAATATTATTGCGTTTGATATTGATGGTGTTATGACAGATTATTCAAAATTCATTAGAGAAAAAGGACAGAGGTTTCTGTCTGATGAAGTTAAAGGAATATATCCTATAAAAAATAATTCTGCTTATGAATTTGAGGAAATATTTGATGTGGACAACTCAATAAAAAGTAAATTTTTTGAAAAATATTTATTATCGTATTGTATTAATTATCCAGTAATATATTTTTTGCCAGATATGATTGAAAGATTGTACGAGAAGCAATATGCTATACATATTGTTACATCAAGATATAAATGTAATGAACGTTCTCTAATAGGAATTGTTATGCGTTTAATCTTGAAATATTGGTTATGGAAAAACAAAATAAAGTATTCTAAGATTATTTTTTGTTCATTAGAACATGGTGCTATAGAAAAAAGAAAATATTGTGAAGAACATAAAATATCTGTAATGATCGAAGACTGTGCAGATAATATTAATGAATTATCTAGTATCATGAAGGTAATATGTATGGATGCACCATATAATCAAGACTGTATAAATAATAATATCATAAGGGTAAAAAATTTTGATTATCATGTGGTTTATTCAGAACTTATGAATCTTTTTAATGGGGATTATCCATACAGAAAAACGATAATGGGGGATGATGAAGTAAAAAAGTTGGATTTTCATAGTAGCAAGGAGTATTATAGAAAATTAAATGATTATTATAGTGACTTGCCAATTGGGAAATGGAAACTGGAGTATTTAAAAAAACAGGAGAAGACTTTACAGATAGTTGCTCCTTTTATAAGGTTTGCACTGAGTTGCTTTACGCATTTTAAATTTATTGGTAGCTGTGAGATTCTAAGTAGTTCTTCTAATATTTATATATCGAATCATATTAATCGTTGGGATGCACGTAATATTTTGTCTATGTTATCGTATAGTGTAACACCTCATTTACTAATTAAAAAAAATAGGAGTAACATTATTTTAAATAAAATGTTAGCGATTACAATTAATAAAGATGATTACTTAAGTAAACGTGAATCAATTATGAAAATGGTTCATCTTTTAAATAATAATGGGAATTTAGTAATTTTTCCTGAGGGGACACGGAACAAAAAAATAAGAACAGAAGAAGATTTTATTGTTCGTAATGTAGAGGAGGTAGATTCCATGTTGAATGAATTTGAAAAAGGAGCATTTTTATTAAGTAAAATCACTAATAAGAATCTAATTCCTATTGGTGTTACGAAAAGAAATAATGTTTGGATTTATAATGTAGGAACTCCTATAATAAGTAGCGAGTTTACCAATCATGAAGATTTAGCAATAGAAGCAAGAAAAAGGATATGTAACTTGATTTTAGAATGTAATTGAATAATATAAATTGCGAAGAAAAAGAAATACAATCCTAAGTTAATGATATTTTTGGTAGTACTATATTGTAATACATCACATTATAACTAGAACAGACATCAAATTATTTTCGAAGTAAATCTTACTATTCCATCACATTATTCCTATAAAATCATATTATTACTAGCATTCCATCAGTTTATGATT
>JAWXVF010000245.1:0-2445 GCA_044425555.1 Eubacteriales bacterium | reverse complement strand
GATGTCGCAAAGATATTGAAAAATAAAAGTGAAAATGCAGGAATAATCAAAAAAATACTAGAAAGCGAAGAATACAAAATACCAACACACGAAATAGTGGAAATAAATGATGGATTCAGTAAGAAGAAGAGGAAAATAATAAAACCAAAATACAAATATGAACAAATAATACATCATGCAATTGTGCAAACAATAGAGCCTATTATAACAAGAGGGATGTACGAGTATTCATGCGGAAGCATACCAGGAAGAGGAGGACATTATGGAAAAAAATACATAGAGAGATTCATTAACAAAAATCAAAAAGAAATAAAATATTGTTGCAAAATGGATATATATCATTTCTTTCAATCAGTGAACCATAAAAAAATAAAAGAACTATTTAGAAAAAAGATTCGTGATGAAAAGTTGATTAGATTGCTAGAAAAACATATAGATGCGTACTGCGATCATGAGGAAGGAGGAGAGAAATACGGAATACCATTAGGGTACTATACATCGCAATGGTTTTCGAACTGGTACTTACAGCAACTAGATCACCATATTAAAAAATCAGGAGCAAAGTGCTATGTAAGATATATGGATGATATGATAATATTTGGAAGAAATAAAAAGAGTTTGCACAAGCTAAGGAAGGAAATAAGCAGATTTTTAAAAGAAGAATTAGATTTAGAAATGAAAGGGAATTGGCAAGTTTTTAGATTTGATTTTATGACAAAAGACAAAATAAGAAAAGGGAGACATTTGGACTTTATGGGATACAGATTCTATAGAGACAAAACAACCTTAAGAAAAACGATAATGCTAAGAGCGACAAGAAAAGCAGCGAAAATGCACAAGAAAGAAAAGATAACCTGGTGTGATGCATCGCAGATGCTAAGCTACTTAGGGTGGATTAAAACGGCAGATTGTCATGGAAGCTATGAAAAATACATCAAAGAAAAAGTTAATGTAAAAAAATTAAAGAAAATAATATCAAATAAAAATAGGAGGGAAAATGAAATTAATATACAAAGAAACGGAAGGAACACAGGAGGAAAGACCAAAAGAGATAGATTTGACATCGTCAAACAAAACAGTGTACCTGAGAAGGAATATAGTAGAAGCAATAGAAATGGAGGAGGAAGTTGAAAAAAAATACTGGAAATATGAAGAATGTAAATTGACGAAAGAAGAGTATGAAGAATACCTGTCAGACGAAAACAAATTAAGCACATTAATAGCAATACGTCAATTTGAAGATTTGAAAATAGAGCAAGAAATGCAATCTGTAACCAATGAAATCAATACAAACGAAATCATAAAGCAACAAGAAGATGCCAAAATGGATATATTATTAATGATAATGGGAGGGTAAAATGGAAGAAGTGATAAGAAGTGAAAAATTCGAATATGTACATTCACAATACAATATCGGAAGAATGTATTTAGCAACTGTTAGAAAGTATGTGGAATTTAATGACTTGCAAGAAGGGAGAGGAATAACAAGGGGCGAGTTTGAGGAAATAACTGGGGAAGAATATTAAAGAGAGAGAGGAAAAGAGAATGAATTTAGAATTTTTAAAAGAAGTGGCAGTGCCAACGGTTGTTGGTATTTGCGTAGTAGTAGGATACATCACAAAAAAATGGGTAAAGGATGTGGACAACAAATACATACCAACTATATGCACGGCATTGGGGGTGGCAGTATGTCTATGGCTCAACGCTTGGAACATGACACCGGAAGTAATGCTTCAAGGAGCAGTAAGCGGATTAGCATCAACAGGTCTGCACCAGTTAGTGGCCCAATACCTAAACAAAACAGATGAATAGAAAGGGATAATATGAGTAATTTTTCCAAAAATATAGCAGAATATGCACAGCTATACGCACCCGAATTCGAGATACAAGTAGTTAGTCCGATTGTAGCGCAAGCGATACTAGAAACTGGAAATGGTGTAGACGCGAACGCACAAGTAAAAGTAGCTAACCATAACGTGTTCGGAATTAAATACAACCACAAAGACCCTGATAGAGTGAGTTCGCATTCTCATTTTTTCGCAGACGGAGGATGGGAAGTGGTAGATGGAATTAGGGAAGAGTTAGATCCGAATACGAGCTACTGGTATGGATTCGCAGATATAGAACAGTGCATCATAGGATATTTTGAATTTATTCAAAAGTCATGGTACACACCATTGAAGGAGTGTACCACTGCATTAGAGTACTGCCACGCTATTAAAGAGTGCGGTTATGCCACAGACCCCGATTATACAACTAAATTATTAAGCATTATTGAACGATATGAATTAAGTCAATACGACGTAAAAACAGAAAGCGAGGAACATGAAATGAGCAATGAAACAGTAAACATCAAAGAAACAAATCTATCATTTAGCACCCTAACCACAAGAACTGCAACCACAAGAATATTCCTACACCATGCGGCAGCAACTACTTGTGGAG
>JAWXVF010000244.1:0-2453 GCA_044425555.1 Eubacteriales bacterium | reverse complement strand
TGAGTATAATCAAAAGCAACCACTGTTGCACCTTGTTTTGCCATTCTCTGAGAAAAATTACCATTTCCACAAGCAACATCGAGAACAAGGTCTGTTTCATTTATTCCAAGCAGTTTTTCGACATTCGGTCTTACAATATCACAATGAAAATAGTTGGAATTATCTCCCATTTGCTCGTCCCAAAATTCTGCATTTTCTTCCCATGCAGTTAATCCATTATCTTTAAAATCCATCATTGTCCTCTCAAACTAATATAAAATATGTTTATTTGTTCTCAAATCATTGTTACTTCGAGGTTATGTTTCTTAGCCTACTTAAAGGGGTAAGCAATCCCTTATACCGTTCAATGCTCATTTTGTTGCATATAAGCGTTTTGTATTCATTCTCCATTAAAGAACTGGTTTATAAATGGTTGCCATTCCATTTCATTCGTTTTATCGAGTTTAGTGTTTTTCCAACTTTTGGGTACATTTAAGAAGAAAGAGGGATTGCAACAAGGTTTGTAATCAGCAGTTTCTTTGTAGTCATATAACAAATATTTTTTCATCAAATTTACTGTTTCAAACTCATAAAACTTACTCATATCTATTTCGGAAAAATAACCATTTTTCACTTTTGGACCACCGTAGCCACAAGGTTTATGAGAACCATCACTCGGCACAAAGCACCAAAAGTTAAATCCATCTACTTTAATATCTAATTTAGTGACTGCATCTAAAAAGTTTTCGATATTTTTATAAGGGCAGATACATTCATAATAGCCACTACCTACAGTTGTTATGTCATATTTTAAGATTATATCATCTAATTGAGCTTTAAGTGAAAGTTCAGTTTTCATCTGTTTAATATCCTTTTAAGTAGAGATAAGTTTTATTGCCTGCCAAAAAAGGCAAGCTATTTTCTATACCGATAAATGCTCATAATCTTTAGTTGAAATCATATTCAGGTGAACAAGCAATAGTGTTATAGACAAGTCGAATTCTTTTCCCAAGTTCCTCAACTTCATCATTATAATAATATTTTCCATCTTTTTTCGGGCAATGTTTTTTTATATACTTAGTTAATCTGCGAAAAAGTTTTACAGTTTCATCAGATGTTTCATCTGTTACCATCATATTGATTTCAGACATTAATAGTGCTTCTCCTTTGTACATACCACCTAAAAACATATTTATACCACCTCTTGCAAAATAGTGAATATCTTCGCTTTGCAATTGTTTCACTGTATCAATAGTTATTTGTTCGGTTTTAGTATATATTTTATACATTTGCTCTTTAGATGAACCTCTAATACTAATACCAATAGAATCTAAAGGTAATAAATTTTCATGCTTATATAAATCAGACGATTTACTAATTTCATTTGAAATATAATATAAATTTTCTTTTTCATTAAATTCATTTAATATATTTATCAAGTCTTCTCCTGTTGCAAAAAAATATGTTCTTAAGTTTTTCATAAATTCTCCATACTCATTATATAAATAATCTTTATATGATTTCTATTTCAGAAAAAACAATATCAACTGCTTGTTGAAGTAAATCATCTGGCAATTTTTCAACCACTATGTATTGTCTTGTTCCTAGATCTAATGCTTTTATATGCTCGCATAGGATAACGCCCGTTGTTTTTGTTCGTGCATCCAACGGAATATGTAATGGGAAATTATTATTTGTATTTGTAATAGGACACACTATTGTTAAATTAGTTTTTTGATTAAAAAAATCATTACTAAGGACAACAGCCGGTCTATATCCTGCTTGTTCATGTCCTGTTTGAGGGTTAAAATTAAGTTTTATTATATCACCTTGTTTTACCATATTTCTTTACCTACTGGCTCTCCCCAATCAATATCTATTGGTTTATATTCTCCATCAAAGTTTGCAAATAATTCTTTAATGTTTTTTCTTTCTCTCTGTGCAGTTTTTTCAATAATTATTTTTCCATTTTCTGTTTTTATATCTAACTTTTCATTTTCGTGCCAATTTATAGCTTCTAAGAGATACTTAGGAAGTCTAATACCTTGACTATTTCCCCATTTTTGAATTGTCGTAGTCATAATAAAACTCCTTTCATGATTCATATTTGCTTTTTCATTCATATTAACACACCCTTTAAAATTTATGGTATATACATAGTATATACCATATTGTGTAAAAATATAATACTTTAATTGTTTTTTATTAAATTATGGTTAGAGTGTCAAAACTAGTAATCAAAAAAGCTAGATTCACTCCCGAATCTGCTTTTTCGAAAAAACAACTCATATTTGGTAGCTTTAGCAATTATACGAGGGGATTTTTCCACCTAATTATTAGGCAATTGCTAGATTTTGGGCGGACTCCACCCTTGTTCGCCTATTGTGCTTTAGTAACTTTTTAAAATTATACGCACCAACCTTAAACAAGAAGAACTGGCGTGAACGTAGGTATCCAAACACGGGAATATCATC
>JAWXVF010000041.1:0-18603 GCA_044425555.1 Eubacteriales bacterium | reverse complement strand
GATCCACACATCATGGATAATCTGGTCATAGGCTCTTTGTAAAAAAGAAGAGTAAATCGTCACAATAGGAAGCATCCCTCCTGCTGCTAATCCTGCGGCAAATGTAACAGCATGTTCCTCTGCAATTCCCACATCATAAAAACGATCTTGGTATTCTTTCTTAAATGCATTAAGTCCTGTTCCATCAGGCATAGCAGCTGTTATAGCAACAATATTTTTATTTATCTTACCTAACATGACCATTGCATTAGAAAATACATCGGTATAGTCCATCTTTTCTTTTAAGTTTATAGGCAACCCTGTTTTAATACAGAATGGTTCTGTTCCATGAAAACGCGACGGATATTTTTCTGCTGGCGTATAACCTTTTCCTTTTTTTGTAATCACATGGATAATTACCCCATTCTTACATCTCTTTGCATCTTGAAGAGCAGATAATAATTCTGTTAGATTATGTCCATCCACTGGTCCAAGATACGTTAGATCCATATCTTCAAAAAACATTCCTGGTATGACTAGTTGTTTAATACTACTTTTTGCACGTCGTAAGGTTTTTACAACTGCATCACCATAATAAGGAATTTTTTCTAATTTCTCCTGCACTTCCTCTTTAAATCCTAAGTAATTCGTTGCAGTTCTAATATTATTTAAGTACTTTGACATACCTCCTACATTTTCTGAGATAGACATATTATTATCATTGAGTACTACAATAAAGTTTGTCTCTAACTTAGAAGCGTTATTCAAAGCTTCATATGCCATTCCCCCTGTTAAAGCACCATCTCCAATTACAGAAACTACTGTATGGTCTTCTCCTTTCATATCTCTTGCGGCCACAAGTCCTAACCCAGCAGATATAGATGTGGAACTATGTCCTGTATCAAATGCGTCACAGTCACTTTCTTTTCGCTTTGGAAACCCACTTAACCCTTTAAATTTACGAAGTGTTTCAAATTCTTTCTGTCGTCCTGTTAAAATCTTATGTGTATATGCTTGATGTCCCACATCCCATATGATTTTATCCTTTGGAAAATCTAAAGAAATATGAAGTGCCATTGTCAGTTCCACCGCACCTAAGTTCGATCCAAGGTGTCCTCCTGTCACACTAATCTTTTGAATTAAAAATTCTCTTATTTCCCTTGCTAATAAATTATACTTTTTCGGATCAATCTTCTTAATATCATTGCCCTTTTTTATTTTCTCTAATACCATACATAAACCTCAATTATTTCTCTCTTGTAATCAACTTACTTAGCAAGTCTTTTAAAAAATCGTTCGTACCAGACAACTGTTCTAAGCGTTTTAAAGCAGACTGTGAAAGTTTCTCTACTTCTTCTTTCGCTTGTTCTAATCCTAAAAGTGTAACATATGTTGTTTTATCATTCTTTACATCACTTCCAATAGGTTTTCCTAAAACTTCTAAACTACTTGTCACATCTAAGATATCATCTTGTATTTGAAAAGCAATACCTACTTCATACCCCATTTGCTCTATTTCTATTAATTCTTCTTCTGGTGCATTGGCCAAAATTGCTCCTATTAGCAATGCACTTTCAATCATTGCTGCTGTTTTGTTCTTATGTATAAATAACAGTTGTTCTTCTGTGAAATCTTCTTGACAACCCTCCCCTTCTACATCAGCTACTTGTCCACCAATCATACCATAGACTCCCGCTTTATGAGCCAACATCTTCATTGCCTTTATCAGTAATTCATCACTTATAGAACAAGATTCTTCTTCCATTTGGTCTGGTTTCACTGCAAAACTCATCAATGCAATTTCATAAGCAAGATTTAATAATCCATCCCCTGCAAGAATTGCCATATCTTCCCCATACACAATATGAGTAGTTTTTCTTCCTCTACGATATTCATCATTATCCATAGCAGGTAAATCATCATGTACAAGGGAATACGTATGAATCAACTCAATTGCTACCATAAATGGTTCAATCACTTTGGAAGTTCCTCCATACAACCGATACATTTCATTCATTAACATAGGACGCAATCGCTTTCCTCCTGCTAAAACACTATAATTCATAGCTTCTAATACCGTCTTTTGAAGTCCTTCTTCTTTTGGTAAGTAAGATTGTATTACTTCTTCTATCTCATTAATCTTATTATCTATGGTTGTTTCTTTACTCATTGTCTTCCCCAACTTGGCTTAATACAATCATTTCTTTTTCAATACGATCAATTTTATCATTGCATTGTTTGAGAAGTTTCATTCCTTCTTGATAACTTTTAAAAGAATCTTCTAATGTCACTTCCGAATCCTCTAGCTGATCAATGACTTCTTCAATTTGTTCAAAAATAACCTCAATTGTTATTTTTTCCATTTTCTTTGTGCCCATGAATCTTATCCTCTTTTCACAGATTTTTTCTTCAATACTTTTGCTTCTATTTCTCCGTTTACCATATGGATACAAACTTCATCTCCAACGCTAACTTGTTTAATATCTTTCATAGCTTGTCCATCTTTTGAAGAAAGATAACCGTAACCCTGTCCTAATTTTTCTAATGGAGAAAGACCTTTCATTCGTTCAATCAAAATAGATAACGCGTGTTGTTTATCTGTGAGTACTTGTTTCATTTTAGTATCTAATAATTCTTCCAAACGTAACATGTACATCTTTTGTTCTCGCAAACGATTCGTAGGACTTATTTGCACTAGGCGAAATTTCCTTCGTTCCACTTCCTGCCGTGTCATGTCCAATTTACGTTTGATGCCTCTAGTCACCATAATTCGATAACTATCTAAGCGTTCTTCTAATTCTTCATAATCATATACTGCTAATTCCGCAGCTGCGGATGGAGTTGGTGCTCGTAAATCTGCAACATAGTCCGCTAACGTGGTATCCGTTTCATGCCCTACCGCACTAATAATAGGAATACGACAATCAAAAATTGCTTGTACCACTTCCCGTTCATTAAACGCCCACAAATCTTCAATGGAACCACCACCTCTTCCCACAATCAGGGTATCTACTTTACTTGCTTCTAATTGACGGATTCCTTCTACAATGCTAGGTACCGCCTGCTCTCCTTGTACAATAGCAGGATACAGAATAATCTGAACATAAGGATTTCTTCTTGTTACAATTTGAATAATATCTTGAATAGCTGCACCTGTTTGTGCTGTTACGACTCCTAATCGTTCAATATATCTTGGTATGTTTTGTTTATAAGTCTGATCAAACATTCCCATTTCTTCTAATTCTTCTTTTAACTTCTCATACTTCTCATGTAAATCACCTTGTCCATCTAATAGAATCTCTTCTGCATAGATTTGATATTTTCCATCTCTAACAAAAACATCGACCGTACCATGTAAAATAACTTGTTGCCCTTCCTTCAAAGTAAAGTCTAGACCATTTCGTTTCGATGCAAACATAATACAAGAAATTGCCCCTTTTTCATCTTTTAGGGTAAAGTAAATATGCCCTGATGAATGATACTTACAATTACTTACCTCACCTCGCACTAATAGAGACTTTAATAAATAATCACTTTTAAACATCTGGGCAATGTAAGAATTTACTTGTGATATAGTATAAATATTTTTTTTAATCAACGATTACTCCATCTTCTTTCGCAAACTTGGCTAATACCCCATTTACAAATGAAGGAGATTCCTCTTTGCCAAATTTTTTGGCTAATTCTACAGCTTCATTAATAGCAACAGCATTAGGAATCTCTTCATCATATAACATTTCATACACAGCTAATCGCATAATGGTCAAATCTACTTTTCCCATTCTTGAAATCTCCCAACCCTTTGAATGCTCTTCTAGTCCTTGATCAATTTCCTGTAATAGTACTATAACCTGTTCATATTTATTTCTTACATACATTTCATCTTTCTCTTGCATAGGTTCTTCTTCTAAAAAAAATTCTTCTTGCTCTTTCCTATCACTAGCAGGATGAAATTCCACACGAAATAATAACTTAAATATTGCTTCTCTTAGCTGTCTTCTGCTCATTTACGTACTCCTGTACTTCAATCTTCTTCCTAGATTATTTCTTAATATTAACACCAGCAATACGAATATTTACATCACTTACATTAAATCCTGTCATATTAGTAATAGCTTCTTTTACTTTTTCTTGTACCACAGCACAAGTATTTGGAATATTGTATCCATACTCCATCACAAGCGATAACTCTACAGAAACATTGTTTTCTAGCAAATCTACTTTCACACCTTTAGAAAGACTCTTCATTCCTACTTTGCTCATTAATTCATTCGTAATATTCCCCACCATAGAAGCAATTCCCTCAACCTCTGTAGTAGCAATACCTGCAATCATTGCCACCACATCGTCTGCAATCTTCACACTTCCATCATTTCCATCATCTTGTAATATATGAGAATTTCTTTCATATTCTTTTTCCATTGTTTAAAACCTCCTTCTAAAACATTCACTTTTTTTTATTATATCAAAATTCTAAGCCTTTGCCTAGAAATTTTTAATCTAACCATACAGTTAATACTAATGAAGAATCATCACTTGAAAATACCAGTGTCTGTTTCTTCTCTAACATCATATCAAATATTTCCCCTTCCTCAATTAAATGTGTAAATACTAAATCATATACTTCAGGAGAAGAACACTGAAATGAAAAGGCTGTTTGGGAAGTATCATATACTTGATGAATCAGTTGTTGTAATCGCTCTTTATCATACGTTTCAAAATACAAATCCTCCATTCTATAATAATTTGCCTTAGTAGAATTACATTCTGGCATAGGTACTAGTGGATTTAATGTATGAGTTATACCTATTTGTTCTTCACTTAATAATAAATAATCATAATTAACTACTGGCATAGTTGGTGTTTCTTCCTCGTCACCCACATCGTATTCTGGATCCCCCCAAGTCGCATCCATATAATAATACTCTCCATCCACTTTTACCAAGTTCCACGCATGATTCTCTCCTGTTTTCACTACACCAGTTACCGTAGTAGCAAAGATTCCCAACTCATTTAATAGATATTGAATACTTTCTGCATACCCTTGACAAACCGATTCTCCATATGTCGCAACAGAACAAATAGTTTGATTCAAAGGGGCATCTATATTATATTGTGTAGTTAATACAACATACTCATAGACCTGTTTTGCAATTTCATATTCTGTAGCAAAGGCTGGCACCTGTTCCACATATTCCTTTACATACCGATCAATGTCTACTTGGTAATTCATAATTTCTATTTCTGACATATAATACTCTGGATAGATTTCAATACTTGTTATCTCTTCCCCCTTCATGTACTTCATCCCACTATAACCATTCACATAATAAAATTGTGGATGATCATTCATGACACAATAATAAATATGATCCAATTTCACCTCATCTACTGTAGATATTGTGATTCCAGTTTTACGTTCTTTTATCATCTCATAAATCTCTAAATAAAGGAATTGATCTTCTACAGATAGTTGCGAATAAGCATATCCTCCATAACGAAATATCTCATCTTCATCTATATACGAATTATTTTCATCAACTTCTAATTCAATGCTCTCAATTCCCTTATACTCTATCATAGTAATTCCAGCATCATTTGCAACACGTACAACTTCTTGTTGAAACTTCTCTTCTGTATATTCTACAACTTCTTTATAAAAGAATATTGCACCAAGTATCATAACAATTAATATACTATTCACCAAACATATCTTCTTCATCTATTCTCGTCCAAATTCCGATAATACCAAACCTTCATTTCGATCCAATGTCATTCCAATACTCCATTGGTTTACAAATAGTAAAAGGGGATTACCTTTTAAATCTTTGATTTTCTTCATATCCGATGTACCCACTATTTTCACTGGATCTAATTCTTTATTTTCTATCCATCGAATATGTTCATAAGGTAATTTCTCCATGTGTATCTCCACATGATACTCGTTTTCCAAGCGATATTTTAACACATCAAACTGTAAAACACCAACTACGCCTACTATAATCTCTTCCATTCCTGTGTTAAATTCTTGAAAAATCTGAATTGCACCTTCTTGTGCAATCTGAAGAATCCCCTTCATGAATTGCTTTCTCTTCATGGTATCTACTTGACGAACTCTTGAAAAGTGTTCTGGTGCAAATGTAGGGATTCCTTCATACTGAAACTTCTCATTGGTCATACATATGGTATCTCCAATAGAAAAAATCCCTGGATCAAACACTCCAATAATATCTCCCGCATACGCTTCTTCCACCATCTTACGTTCACTTGCCATAATCTGTTGTGGTTGTGACAAGCGTAAATTTTTGCCCCCTTGTATATGTTTTACCTCCATACCTGCTGTAAACTTCCCTGTACAGATTCTCATAAAAGCAATTCGATCACGATGGGCTTTGTTCATATTTGCTTGAATCTTAAATACAAATGCTGAAAACTCTTTCTCTAAGGGATGTAGTAATCCAATATCAGCTTTTCTTGGAAGTGGTGTGGTTGTCATTTTTAAAAAATATTGTAAAAATATTTCCACACCAAAATTCGTTAAAGCTGAACCAAAGAACACTGGAGTTAACTCCCCTTGTTGAATCAAACCCAAATCATACTCTGCACTTGCTCCATCTAGCAAACTAATCTCCTCTGACAACTGTTCTTCTAACTCTGCACCTACATACGTTTCCATCGCATTGGAATCCTTTAGAGAAACAATTGTTATTTCTCCTTCTTTCGTTCCTTTTTGCGTGTCAGAATACGTAATAATATGAGATTCGTGGCGATCGTAAATCCCTTTAAAACGCTTTCCAGAACCTATTGGCCAATTAATAGGACACGTTGCAATCCCCAATTCCTTTTCAATTTCATCTAATAGATCAAACGTATCCGTTGCATCTCGGTCCATCTTATTAATAAAGGTAAAAATAGGAATCTTACGCATTACACAAACTTTAAATAGCTTTCTAGTCTGTGCCTCTACCCCTTTAGAAGCATCAATTACCATAACAGCAGAATCAGCAGCCATTAAGGTACGATACGTATCTTCTGAAAAGTCTTGATGCCCTGGCGTATCTAGAATGTTAATACAACAATCTCCATACTCAAATTGTAACACTGAGGAGGTAACAGAAATCCCTCTTTCTTTTTCAATTTCCATCCAATCCGATACTGCGTGTTTTGCTGTTGCTTTCCCTTTTACGCTACCCGCTTGATTAATAGCTCCTCCATATAGTAAGAATTTCTCTGTTAACGTAGTCTTTCCTGCATCTGGATGGGAAATAATTGCAAACGTTCTACGTTTGTTAATTTCCTTAGCATAATTGCTCATAACCTTTGTTCCTCCCACTTCTTTCTCTGTACTCTAATTCCCGCTCTCTTTCCACATACTCGTTCCCTCAATAGATGCAGAAATCTGAAAATAATCTAAGATAGTTGCTCCAATGTCTGCAAAAGAATTTCTAGTTCCTAGATTTTGAGGTTGTACTTTATTTCCATACATTAAAAATGGTACATATTCTCTAGAGTGATCTGTAGAAGCAGTATTTCCTGGGTCGCAACCATGATCTGCTGTTATTAGTAAAAGGTCTTCTTCTCTTAGCAACTCTTTAATTTCTTTTAATTGTTCATCAAAGTATGCAATCGCTTTGGCATATCCATCTATATCATTACGATGCCCATATAACATATCGTAATCTACTAGATTGACGAAACATAAACCGTTAAAATCTTTTTTTAAATACTCTATTGTCTTTTGTATACCATCTTCATTTCCTGTGGTATAAGTATATTCGGTAATCCCTGCACCCACAAAAATATCGTTTATTTTCCCTATTCCTATCACATCACATCCATTATCTTTTAATGCATCTAACATAGTAAAATTAGGTGGTGTTAGCGAATAATCATGACGATTAGAAGTTCTTTGATAATTCCCTTCTTCTCCTATAAATGGTCTTGCAATTACTCTACCTACCCCATGTTCTTTTGTCATAAGTTCCCTTGCCTTATGACAATATTCATATAAAGTCTCTAATGGAACGATTTCTTCATGTGCCGCAATTTGCAATACACTATCCGCAGAGGTATATACAATCAAATCCCCTGTATCCACATGTTGTTTTCCATAATCTTCAATTACTTTCGTTCCTGAATAAGGAAGATTACATAGCATATTGCGCCCTGTTATAGTTCTTAATTCTTCTAATATAGATTCTGGAAATCCATTCGGATAAGTTGGCAAAGGCTGTTCTGTATGAATCCCCGCTATTTCCCAATGTCCAATAGTAGTATCTTTCCCTTTTGAATGTTCTTTCATGCGAGCGATTGTCGCTACTGGTGATTCTACCATCTTACCACAAGTAACTCCTTCTATATTAAATAAACCCATTTCTTTCATTTGGTTTGCACAAAAATAAGAACTAGAGGCTACCGACTTCATGGTATTTGTTCCTTCATCATGATACAAATAGGCATCTGGCATGGCTCCAATTCCAAAACTATCTAATACAATTAAAAATACTCTTTTCATTCGTTCCCTCTTTTCTTCCCTAACAATCATTTCTCATCTTCTTGTAGAAACCGTTCCTAATGATTCACAAGAAAATGAATAATGATTTATTGTACCATAGTTTATGTGTAAAATCCATACTTCTCATCCAATGAATTTAGAATCTATCAAAAGTTACTTTTGCATTTCCATTGGGGAAATAATAATATTTTGAGGCTCTATTCCTGTTTTACGTGTCACAATATCCTCTATTTGAGCTCTTTGTGCATCACTAATTTCTGTTAAATTTATAATCACATCTACACTATTCTCACTAACACTCACCACCGAATTAGCAAATCCCTTTGTTTCTAATAAGATTTCTGCTGCTGATTCTTTTTCCGCTAATTCTGTCATGGCTACTAAGCTATCTACTGCACCTTGTTTTTGAATTGCATCAATGGTTGTATTGTTAATAATTTCTAATAATGATTCTTTATTTTTTGCTCGTGATTGTTCTTTTAATAATTTTGCTCCCGAAAGAGTACTTACATTCGTACTCGAAGTAAATACTGCCTCACCTGGAATCTCACCATCCTCTATAGGATTATTAGCTACTAACTCCATACTTTCGCTTAAATAATCCATATTAGATATGTCTACTATACCAGTTAACAGGTCACTTTGAGAAACTTCTATGTCCATATCTAGACTTGGAATTTCCACTAATTCCTCATTTGTCATATCCATAGTTTCGTTAGTAATCCCTGTTCCACTTGTAGGAACAAGATTTTCATGTTCTAATTGGCTCCCTGTAAAGTTTAAATAGCCTGCAATTGCAATCATGATTGCCAAAGATGTAATCATAATCTGATTCTTTTTTAATATTGTTTTCACTGATTTCCCTCTTTTCTTTCCCTCTTATTACTCATTTCATTTTAGCTACTTTTATTTTATGTGCATCAATCCCAAATAATGCTTGAATAACATCTGTTATATTTTTGCATACACTGGCATTTCCTCCTCCTTCCACTACTACCGTCACTCCCGCTACTTTAGGGGTGTACATTTTTACAATATAAGGCTTACTTTCTCCCTCCCTATTTTCTTCCAAAATAGTCGTTCTGTCCGAAGATATACTACTTGTAGTTCGACTTCCCCCTTCTCCATCTATTTCACTTAATTGACTCGTTTGGCTACTCACATCTTGTTGTAGTACTTCTTCATAGGTAGATTCTAAGGTAATCATAACAGTAGTCTTACCACATCCTTCCATTGATGATATTACTTGAATTAACTTACCCTCTAACTCTTTTACATAGGCAACATCATCATAAATATTATTTTGTACTACATCTTGTGGTTGTATTTCCTCCACGCTTACTTGCTGTGGGGAATCCACTTGTTGATTCGTTGGCAGTAAGATGATAAATAATAAAATACCAAGAAGTCCCATAATCAAATACGTATTTTTATCTGTTTTTCGTAGCAATTCTTTCACTTGTACCATAAATGGTTTTACTTCATCTAATTCCTCTAATTCCTCTTCTTGATGATTCATCTATTCACACCTCCTTCCATGCGAATCAATTCGCTTGGTTCTTCTATATTCCATTTCATCATTTAGTTAACTTTAATAGAATCAATTACAATTTCGTCTATTCTTTGTTTTCCATCTATATCATACCACGTTTTATCTTGACTAAATTCCTTATCCCATTCTTCATAAGAATCCATTTCATACAGCAATGTATCTCCATTCCAATAAGATTCCATCATCTTTTCTACTTGATTCGCAAAGTGATTGGCTTGCTCCCCTTTTACCAATAAAATCACATCTACTATAGGAGTTAATATGATAACAAGTGTTACACTTGCTATAAAAAGACGAATATGCTTTTCAAACTTTTTACTAGCACTAAAGTGTACCAAGGTTTGTGCTAGAATAGTAAAACTCCCTAATTCTTTTAATAAGTCAATTACAGAATCATTCATATGATTACTTCTCCTATTCTAAACTTTTGACGTGGCAAATAATATAATAGCTACCGTTACTAAAAACATAGAAATAGCATTCATCATAGTACGTACTAATAATCCACTCCCCACACTTACTTGCTCCATACATCGTAGCATTCTTTTATCACATACAAGCCCTATCACAGCTGCACTCCCCCTCAATAAAATTGTAATACATAGAATCTTTAGAAATGGGGTTAAACAGACTAATAAAAAGAGAATAGCATATGCTACACCTATGCTATTTTTAATTACAATGGTAGAACCAATTACCATATCAGCCACTGCATCTGTTACGGTACCAATGCCTGGAATCAAGGAAGCAACCTTTTGCATAGTCGTTGTACTAACGCTATCAATAGCAGGTGTTATCAATGATTGAATCAAACTAATTCCTGCCACTAGTCCCACCATTACTTTCATTATCCATTCAATTCCCCTTCGCAGCAAACGTAGAAGTGAGTCAAAACGATTTTCATCTGTTAACCCATTAATAATAGAAAGCAATACATACGCGTATATATAAGGTATCACAAAATGTAATACAATAATTTCTACTAAAAAGATGATTAATAATGCAATTTGATAGAATACACCAGATGTCATGATTTTTCCTGTCATAGCTAATGACAAAGTAAATAAAGGAATTCCTATCTTCATAAAAGTTACAATATGTGTAATTGTTTGTTGACAAGTCTCAAATGCTTCATAAAAAGTCCGAAGTAAAATCATAATTAGATATAAATAGATTAAATAATAACTAATATCTGCCACTTGATGATTTGTAAATAGATGTGATACATTACTAAATAATGCAGATACAATACCCACCATGAGAATAGAGAGAAAAATCACTTTCAAATTACCAACTTCACTGATCATTATTGTACTAATCAATTCAAATACATAAGATATGGTTATTCTATGTTCTCCTTTTAGCAGACTACTTACTAACTCTAGAACACTCATTTCAAAGGAAGGAAACATTTGATCTAATTGCGTTTGTAATGGTGCAAAATCAAATTCTCTTAACAAACTTTCAACCACTACCCATCACCTTTCCTTCCTTATACTTTCTAGAAATAAAACGAACTATAAATTACTAATCATCTCGAAAAGTGCAATAATTATAGGAGTTCCTGCAAATAAAATGACTACTTTTCCAAATAACTCCACTTGTGAAGCAATGGCACTATATCCAGCATCTCTGCAAATACTTGCTGAAAATTCACTTACATACGTCATCCCAACTACTTTTAATATGATAGTTACATATCCATTGTTATTTAATTCGTCGCTATACTTCTCTAACACACTGGTAATCGCTTCTAAATAAGATAATGCATAGGCAAATAAAATACAGCATGTCCCAATCATAATAATTACGCTATATTCTGGCTTGTAATTCTTTAATAAAATAGCAAACATTGTACCTAACATACCAATCACACTTACTTGCATCATATTCATACACTCACCTCTTACAAATCAAACATTTGTTCCACTGTTTCAAATAATTCATAAATATAAGGAATAATCCACCCTAATGCAAGAATTAATGCCGTTAAGCTTACTAAAAAAGAGTATTCTTCTCGTCCACTATGTTTTAATACTTGGCATAAAATGGTTACTAAAATCCCCATTGCTGCTATTTTAAATACCAAACTAACTTCCATTTACATTCCCCTTTTCATTTTCTCATCCTTCTTGCCCTTATTCCCCTTAAAAGAATAACACCACAAAAAATAATCCACTCATAACACCCATCGTAAGATATAACTTTTGGTTCTTTTGCAACTGTTCTTCCTCTTGTTCTCTGTATTGTCTTAACGCCTCTCTTTTTCTAACAGAATCCTTCTCTTGCATCCCTCCATCCAAGAATGCAACTGGTGGTGGATACTCTTGAAACAAGATGATATCCCGTTCTCGTAAAGTTTTGATTTCTCTTATTAATTCACTATGTTGCTTCCATAAGTCCACAAAGGAGCTTCCCCCATTGTATTTCATCTCCTCATAAAGCTTTCGAAAAAATTCTTGATAAATTCCCTCTGTACGCAAAATCATAACACGACATATTTCACATACATCCGCTTTGCTATACTGTATTTCATTTTCCATAATCCCCATATAATATTCCATCTTCTTTAATTCTTCAATTCTTTCAAGATGGTCAAAATATAAACGATACGCATACCCAATGGCACCACTTAATACAAGAAAAGACGCTACTATTTTAAACATGATGAAACTCCTTATTATAAATTCCCACCACTTCTCCTACTTTACTCGTTGCACCAAGCACAATATATCGTTCTATACTTCGTTGCTTTATAATAGATTGAAAGACTTTTTTATGCTGAAAATCAGCAATATCTTTACTATGTATTGTAGCCATAATCTTGCAACCACATTGTAATACTTGTTCTAATGCTCTTACATCACTCTCACTACCTAATTCATCCACAGCTAACATTTTAGGAGACATCGAACGAATTAATTGCATCATACCCTCTCCTTTTGGACAAGCATCTAATAAATCTGTTCTCATACCAATTCTATTTTGTGCCACCCCTAAATATGCTCCACCAATTTCAGAACGTTCATCTACTACACTTACGTTCATCCCATTCCCATACGCATTCCCATCTGATATTTGACGAATTAAATCTCGTAAAATAGTTGTTTTACCTGCTAAAGGTGGCGAAATAATAAAGGTATTATATAAAATACCATTTTCATATAAATGTGGTAATACGTGATCTCCTGCACCAATAATTTCGTGTGCAATCCGAATATTAAGTCCCGCTATATTTTTAATATTCTTTATTTTACCTTGTTCCAAAATGGCTTGCCCTACCATACCAATACGATGACCACCTTCCACCGTAATATATCCTTGACGCAGTTCTTGTTCATAAGCATATATAGAATACTTACAAATATGATGTACAACCCTCTCCACATCTTCTCTTGTAATGGAAATCCCCTGATAGCAATTACTATGTACTTCTCCACTCTTACTTAAATAACATTCTTTTTGATTCACATAAACACAGATTACTTGATTCGCTCTTAATCGAATCTCATAAACACGTTCTTGCATATTAGCTACTTGATTCCATAAACTTCTCATATCACTTGGAAATAACGATAACAAATTTTCTATTTTTTTACGCAACTTATCACACTTTCTAAGAGAACAACATTTTTATACAATAGATAAAATCTCTTAATTCAATATATGATGTGTTGTCCAACTTATGACAAGAAAATTGTACGGAATTAAATACAATATATTGGAAATTTTCTATAGACAATTTGGGTAAATTATATTATTATATATTCATAACAGTAATCGTTACTATTATCAAACAAGGAGGAAATAAATTATGACAGTACAAAATGATCAACAAATCGACAACTTAGTATCACTACTAGACGGATATTCTCAACAAGGTGGACACCACTTAAACGTGAATGTATTAAATAGAGACACTCTATTAGATGCACAACAACATCCTGAAAAATATCCACAATTAACCATTCGTGTATCTGGATATGCTGTTAATTTCATTAAATTAACACCAGAACAACAATCAGATGTTATATCTAGAACGTTCCACGAAAGAGGTTAAGCAATAATAAACACGCATACAAAAATGTCCAGTATAAATTTACTTATACTGGACATTTTCTTATGCTATTTCATCATTTATACCATCGTTACTCTTCTACCAAACTACCCTTTAAAGGCAACCATTCCAATGTTGCTGCAATTGCTGTGTTCCAATAAGCCCAATCATGTGTACCTTCAGACGTTACAAATGTATGCTCTACATTCTCATCTAAGAATTTCTCATGATACTCCATATTCATGGCATAGAGAAAGTCGTCTGTTCCACAACATTGATATATATTAGGTAATGGGATACCTTCTCTCAATAATTCTTGCATTTTCACAAGTATATCATGTTCCTTTGGATCATATGTACCATCCTCACCAAATACCGTTTCTCTATCCATCATCGCTTTAGAATTCTTTTTCGAATTATTGTCATCCCATAGAATGTTCAAGCATCCTGACAAGCTACAAATACACTGATACTGCAAAGGCTTTTCCAAACCAATTTGAAAAGCTCCATATCCACCCATAGAATTCCCTGCTACAAATTTATTTTCTTTCTTCTTAGACAATGGAAAAATACCCTCTACTATTTTCGGTAACTCTTCTGTGAAAAAAGTCAAATACGCTTCTCCATATTCCATATTTCTATAACAACTATTCTGCGCACTTGTCATTACCACTGCCAATTTATACTTCTGTGCATATTGTTCAATATTCGTAAATCTAGACCAAACACCGTAGTTCCCTGCCATTCCGTGTAATAAATACAATGTCTGATATTTATAACTTGGATTATAACACTTCTCATCCTCTGGATCTAATACACTAGTAACAGTAGGAAGTATCACCCTAATCTGCGTATACATTCTAAGTACCTGTGAATAAATCTCCATATCTATTAACGCCATAATCCCCTACCTCCTACTAAACAAATCACTCATCTTTAAAACGCTCGTCCATAATTCGTTCAATCATTAACTTCTTAAAATATACATCAGATCCCATAAAGCTTATAAAAGAAAATAACTGCAAGAATTCTTCTTGTTCCTCTGTTATCCCTTCTATTTGTGTAAACATTTCACTTGCTTGATTCACTTTTCGCTCAATATCTACCTTTATTTCTTCCAGTTGTGCTTTTTGAACCTCTAAAATCTGTTCATAGATTTCTGCTAATCCCACACTTCCTTGTTCTCCAAAAAACTGTTCTGTTAAAGGTTTTAATAATGCTTGTATATCTGCAATCGTTAAAAATCCTTTATAATAGTAAATAAATATCAAAATTAAAATATGATCCTTAGAATATTTCTTTTTTTCTGGTGAAGGCAAAAGATTATTTTTCGCATAATTATTAATCATAGTTTTCGTTAATACCTTGTCTTCACTAGGTTTTCTAGAAGTAGTCTTTAATCGTTCATCCATTAAAGTAGTTACTTGATCCATATACAAATGGATATCTGGAATATCCTCTGTTTTCAGATAAGTAAACTCCTCAATAGCCTTTAACATTCCTTCTAACAATAATTCTTTCTTCAATCCCATACAATTTCATCCCTATCCTTACATCATACTTATGGTTTTCATATATTCTACAAGCTCTAAATCACTTAATTTGTCATTCTCTATTCCTAGACTTTCCCAATCTGTCTGTTTCATTCAGTTTCCTCCTGCTATTGTGTGATGTGATGAAGATCTTGATTAGATTCACTATGAACGGATTCACAAACAGCGAATTCGTAAACAGTAATAAGAATTATGAGAACATTATGCTATGGAGATAGCATAACATACTTGCAATTTCCTTACAAGAAATTTTTATGAATTCCATAATTTTGACTCCAACTATAGGAACAACAGAATTCCTACGAAAAAGGACACAAGCTTTCTCTCACTTGTATCCTTATACTTCACTATTTTAGATTCTTTAGATCATTATTTCTCCAATTTATATTGTTCTTTTTCTTGTTTTTTCTTGAAATCAATTGCAAAAATACTTGCAAACAAACCAAGTTTACCACCAATTCGTCGCAAAGTTATAAAAATAATTAGAAATATTATCCCACCTACGATCATGGAATTATTATGGATGTAATCCTCTTGACTTCTTGTTAGATTACTACCACCAAAATCTATGTACCCGAAGTCCACGTCTGGCATTTGATCACTGACCATTGCATATTGTGTCCAAAACTGACTACTTGTTAAGTCGTATTCTACGAATTTACCAATCGGTAGATACAAACCCTCCTCCACTTCAAGCACATTGGTATTATCTAAAAAAATCGCAACTTCTTCACCAGACTCAAGGGTGATTACTTGCAAATATCCAAACTCTGTAAAGGAACCACCTGTACTACTATTAAAGTTATACAGTGACCAACCCTCGAAAAACACAGTGAAATACCCGTCATACAGTCCCTCTGTTGATATGAGTTTTGGTATATTTTCATCCACTACATCCCCAATTCCACCAAGTTGTGCTTGATTGTTCTCTAAATATTGCTCATATTGTTGTTCCCCAACTACTTTTTCGTAGATAAAACTTGCACCATATCCTATACCAAAAGCTATCAACATGCAAAGCCACATATCAAACGATAATCTTCTTATCCGCATTTTTATTTTTCCTTCCTACTACTCTAACATAAACTACATCATCATATCCTGACAAAACAACTTAAAAAGATATGTTCCAATCCACTTTGAAATTCAGTGAATTTGGTGCTTTCAACTCCTTATATGTCTCCTTACGCATATTAACACCAGCTATATTGCCCGTGGCATTTTCATATCCTATAAAGTATTGCTCTGCCATCTCTTCCCAACTTGTAAAGTGAAGCTGGTAACATTTTGCAAGTTTAAAAAATTGTTCATTATGCTGCTCTCTCGTAATCAATTCAGCTGCATAAGCCAAACATAATAACTGTGCACAACATCCATATTCCCAAGAAATTTCTCCTTTATCTTCTGACTGCATAACGATTGTTGGTTTGATATAATCTTCTAAAAATTGTTCACCACAACCAGCAGAAATAGAAACACCCCAGTCACGTTTTAATACTGTAGATGCTGACTTCTTAGAAAATCTTCCACTAAGTTTTGAAGCATCACCCCCTGTACTTGCACACCAAATAGAATATGTATCAAGACACCACCTCTCTTGTTCAGTTTTTGGTACCACAAATGCTTCATCTTTTTGTTTGTTTGAACCTAAAAAATCAAATACACCCATTTTTCTTCCCTCTCTTATTATACATACTTTTTCACTTCTAATGACATATCACAATCATTATTGTACCACAACATTTTGAAAACAGCATCAAGAACTGCTTCATTTTAAATTATCATTTTGATAAACTCTAAGTAACTGTTGATAATCGTCAATATTGTCGTTATCTTCATTTTTTATCAAATAATCATCAATTCGAAACTGTGTTGTTTCGCTATTTGCATAATGGTAGTATGTTCTATCGTGTTCGGCACTCTAAACAGTAGCTCGATTGTATGGATATAATTCTTTCAATTTGATATTCAAAGATATTTTTTAATAATACAACTTGTTCTTTGGGAGAGATTTCAAGTGATGAACCTAACCAAAATCCATTTAACTCTTCTTTTGGATTACTTCCATTTCCACTCCACTCGGAAATATCTTTATTACCATAATTTAACACATCTAAATGTGTTTGTACCGTTTGTTCTGGTATATTATTGATAATCTGATGATAATACCATACACAAGAATTTTTAAAAGCCTGTTCTAAATTTAGATTGTCGTTCCATAAGTCGTACCAATATATTGTACCATCGTACTCCATAGTGCTATCTTTTGTAGATATGATATCCTCATCAAGTCCCATCAGTGTAGATACAATTTTGAACGTTGAATATGGCGAATACCTTTTTTCATAATATTCCTCTTTCTTTTAATTTAATTGATTTGCAATTAAATTACGAAACAGTAAGCATAATGATACCTACTATTTGACACAATAGCGTGTGACTCTATTTCATTTTCATCTATTCCGAATAAATTCTTCTGTTACAAATGCTATTTGCTTTTCCCAATGTTCTTGGTATTCTATGTTACTATTCCATTGAATAGGTGGAAAAATCCACTTGATTGTCTTCTTCTAAGGAACCTAACTTAATGTTTTGCTCTTATTTATTGTATGTTATTCCCTTAGAAAAAACAAGATGCCGTTCACAAACGACAGATTTTGTTCACAAACGACACACAATTGATTTTATATCTCTTCCATGTTAGAATATAGCCAAGAGGAAAATTCCATGTTTAAAATTGCCATTTGTGATGATGATAAGAATTATATAGAGAACATATGCACACTTTTAGCAACCACCCACACACCTTGTGAAATTTACACCTTTTCATCTGGTAGGGAACTTGTAGAAAGTGAGCTTCTTTTTGATTTTGAATTGATTTTCTTAGATATTGTAATGTCTGATATGGATGGAATAGAAACTCGGTCACACTTATCTATGACAACTG
>JAWXVF010000040.1:0-18633 GCA_044425555.1 Eubacteriales bacterium | reverse complement strand
ATACGTCTGTTCAATTAATCCTATAAATCTACGGTTGATTTCTTCAATAATTTGATAAATTCTAGGTAATAGTTGCGAAAACAATTCTATTGGCCACTTCTCTAGGGCTTCTGCCATAATGGTATGATTCGTATAAGCACAAGTTTTACTTGTCACTTCCCATGCATCTTCCCATGATAGTTCATGTTCATCCATTAACAGTCGCATTAACTCTGCCACTGCTACTGTTGGATGAGTATCATTTAATTGAAAGGTGACTTTCTCGTGAAATTTCTTAATATCATCATGTTTCTTTAAATATTTCTCAATTGCTGCTTGTACACTTGCAGAAATGAAGAAATATTGTTGCTTTAATCGTAATTCTTTCCCTGCATAATGATTATCATTTGGATACAATACTTCTACTATATTCTTAGCTAAGTTTTGTTCTTCTACTGCTTTTTGATACTCTCCTCTATCAAAAGAATCCAATTGAAAGCTTTGAATTGCTTGAGCGTCCCAAATTCGTAAGGTATTCACCAAACCATTTCCATATCCAATTACTGGTAAGTCATATGGAATAGCTCTTACTGACTGATATCCCTCTTGCGAAAAACGTTGATATCCTGATTCATCTGTATGAATTACTACGTGTCCTCCAAATCGTACTTCCTTGGCATATTCTTCTCTTTTTAATTCAAAGGGATTCCCATCTTCTAACCATACATCTGGCACTTCTACTTGAAAACCATCCTTAATCTCTTGTTTAAACATCCCATAACGATAACGAATGCCACAGCCATAGGCTGCATAAGAAAGTGTTGCTAGTGAATCTAGAAAACATGCCGCAAGTCTTCCTAATCCACCATTACCAAGAGCTGCGTCTGCTTCTTGATCTTCCATTACGTTAAGATCAATGTTTAACTCTTTTAAAGCTTCTTCTACCCCTTTATAAGCTTTTAAGTTAATCAGATTATTTCCCATGGCTCTACCCATAAGAAATTCCATAGAAAGATAATATACAATTTTCGGATCTTGCTTCTCGTATGCTTCTTGGGTAGTTAGCCACAAGTCAATAATTTGATCTTTGATTGCGTAACAAGTAGCTTGGTATAATTGTGAAGGCGTAGCTTCCTCACAATTTTTTCGAAACATGGTCTTTACATTGTAAAGCACACTTTTTTTAAATAGTTCTTTGTCAAATTTGTCTTTGTTTTTCAACTTTTGTGCCATTTCATTCTCCTTGTCCTTTGTTAATCTATTTTTGTACGCCTATTGTTACCACTTCTCCATTCACATTCCATTCTTTGCTAATCCCTTGCATACTACCACAGATAATCTCTTTTGCCAATACTTTACTAGCAATCATATCATGGTTACGTTCTACAAGTGTGGCAATTTTATCATTTTCACTCATATAAACGTGAATCTGATCCATCACTTCAAAGTCTGCATCTTTTCGCATGGTTTGGATTTTACTAATGATTTCATACACGAAACCTTCCTCTATTAATTCTTCTGATAAATTTGTATCAAGAACAACCGTTATTTGATTGTTAGCATCGGACACATAACCTTCCTTTTGACTCATAGCAATCAATAAATCTTCTCGCATCAACTCTACTGTTACACCATCCACTTCAAAGACTAGTTTTTCCTTAGCATTTAGTTCCTCCATAGCATCGTTCCCATCTAAAGAAGCTAACATTTTCTGAATTCCACCTAATTGTTTTCCATATTTAGGTCCTACCGTTTTTAATTGTGGTTTAAAGGAATATGAAGTAAAATCTCTTACATCGTCTGTAAATGTAACTGATTTTACATTTAATTCTTCTCTAATAATCTCTAAGAAGAATTCATCAAGCAAGTCTTCTCCTTTCACAAACATTTGTCCAATTGGTTGACGATTCTTAATATTAGCTATATTTCTACAAGATCGTCCCATTACTACAATTTCAAGAATTTCTTCCATGTTTTGTTCTAATATTTTATCTATCCACTCTTCATTAACAATTGGATAATCACATAAGTGAATACTTTCAGGTGCGAAAGAGTTCACACTCTTCACAAGATTGAGATAAATTTCTTCTGTCATAAATGGAATAAGTGGTGCTGCCACTTTACAAACAGTTACCAAAGCTGTATAAAGGGTCATGTATGCATTAATCTTATCTTGTTCCATTCCCTTAGCCCAGAAACGTTCACGGCCACGTCTTACGTACCAATTACTCATTTCGTCTACAAACTCTTGTAAAGCCCTAGCCGACTCAGGAATCTTATAATGCTCTAAATTATTGTCTACTTCTTTCGTTACAGAGTTTAATTTAGATAATAACCATTTATCCATCACACTTAATTTATCATATTCTAATGCGTACTTCGTAGCATCAAAATCATCAATATTTGCATATAGCACAAAGAATGCATAAGTATTCCATAGAGTACCCATGAATTTACGTTGTCCTTCTTGTACTGCTTTCCCATGAAAACGATTTGGTAACCATGGTGCCGAATTCACATAGAAGTACCAACGAATAGCATCTGCACCATATGTTTCTAATGCATCAAAAGGATCCACTGCATTCCCCTTCGATTTGGACATCTTCTGTCCATTTTCATCTTGTACATGACCAAGTACAATTACATTTTCATAAGGTGCTTTGTTAAATAGTAATGTGGATTCTGCCAATAACGAATAAAACCACCCTCTTGTTTGATCCACCGCTTCCGAAATAAATTGCGCTGGAAATTGTGCTTCAAATAACTCTTTATTTTCAAATGGATAATGATGTTGTGCAAATGGCATAGCACCCGAATCAAACCAACAATCAATTACTTCTGGTACACGTACCATTGTTTTCCCACACTGTTCACAAGGAAACGTTACTTCATCTATATAAGGTCTGTGTAATTCTACTTTCGCATCTTCTGGATTACCAGATAAACTAGCAAGCTCTTCACGACCACCTACTGCCTGCATATGACCACATTCACATTCCCATATATTTAATGGTGTTCCCCAATACCGATTTCTTGAAATACCCCAATCTTGAATATTCTCTAACCAATCTCCAAAACGTCCCTTTCCAATAGATTCTGGAATCCAGTTAATCGTATTGTTATTACGAATTAAATCCTCTTTTACTGATGTCATCTTAATAAACCATGATTCACGAGCATAATAAATTAAAGGGGTATCACATCTCCAACAATGTGGATAACTATGTTCAAAGTTAGGTGCTTCGTATAACAATCCTCTCGTTTCTAAATCTACTAACACTAGTTTATCTGCATCTTTACAAAAAGTACCTGCCCATGGAGTTTCTTCTGTCATCTCTCCTTTTCCATCTACTAATTGAACAAATGGTAAATCGTACTCACGACCTACTTTCGCATCATCTTCTCCAAATGCAGGTGCAATATGAACCACGCCAGTACCATCTGTTAAGGTAACATATGTGTCGCAAGTCACATAGTACGCCTTTTTATTTTGCTTCTCACATAGTGCTACGGCATGATCAAATAATGGTACATATTCTTTATATTCTAAATCTTTCCCTACAAACGTTTCTAACACTTCATACGGAGTTTCTTTGCTATCTTTTTCTACAAGAGAAGCTAATACTTTCTCACATAAGGCTTCTGCCAAGTAATACGTGTTTCCATCTATAGCTTTTACCTTTACATAAGCTTCTTCTGGATTCACACAGAGCGCCACATTACTTGGTAATGTCCAAGGAGTCGTTGTCCATGCTAATATATAAGCTTCTTCTCCTTTTACTTGAAATCTTGCAATAGCAGAACGTTCCTTTACATCTTTATAACCTTGTGCTACTTCATGAGAAGAAAGAGGTGTTCCACAACGAGGACAATATGGAACAATTTTAAACCCTTTATATAGAAGGTCTTTTTCCCATATAGTCTTTAATGCCCACCACTCTGATTCAATAAAGTTATCATCATAGGTTACATATGGGTCGTCCATATCAGCCCAGAAACCAACTGTACCTGAGAAGTCTTCCCACATACCTTTATATTTCCACACACTTTCTTTGCATTTTACCAAGAAAGGATCTAATCCATATTCTTCAATTTGCTCTTTTCCATCTAGACCAAGCAACTTTTCCACTTCTAATTCTACGGGTAGTCCGTGTGTATCCCAACCTGCTTTTCTTGGTACCATATACCCTTTCATAGTACGATATCTTGGAATCATATCCTTAATAACACGTGTTAACACATGACCAATATGTGGTTTACCGTTAGCTGTTGGCGGTCCATCGTAGAAGGTATAGGTTTCTCCTTCTTTTCTTGCATCCATACTTTTTTGAAAAATATCTTCTTCTTTCCAAAATTCACAGATTGCCTTTTCTCTGTCTACAAAATTAAGTGTGGTGTCTACTTTTTGATACATCTTCTTTCCTACCTCTTTCTACTATCATTCAAAAAACCCCGTCCTCTGAAAAAGGACGAGGTTATAACTCGTAATGGTACCTGAATTCTCTTAGCCTTTCACTCATTCATTACTATAACAATAATCTCTGTATATCCTCATTATTATAGTAAGAAAACGGGGCATTTGTCAAGGTTTATAGGGTATTTCTTTTACTTTTCCTAATCATATCATAGAATGGCTTCTTGTTCTAACTTACAATTATTTTCTATCATATACTTAATTACTTCCGAATAATCTTCTCCTACTATCCTATTATCTTGATCCATTAATAACCTTTTTAATCGTTTATAGTCATTATCACTTAATGATTTCCAATATGCCTTATGTTCTTCTAATACTCTTATATCCATTTTATATAAGGTAAATGGTATTTGTGTTTTTCTAATTAGATGATTATAAATATAAAAACCACCTGCATCTATATCTCCAAAATGCATATATTGTTTATCTTTATTTTGTGCATATAAAAGTTTCAATAGTTGATTCTTTACTTGATTATGAAATCCACCTAAGTACATTATAAATTCATCTTCTACCTTATAATCGTGAAATGTTGTGAGATTCTCTATGGTAATTACTTTACTTCCCATAACTTCTATGCTACTTAATAATTGAATGGTATTGGTAGACATAGATAGATCACTTCCAAGTAAATCCAAGTCTATCATTTGCTTTTCAAAGCATAGCCTTCCTTTGCCTTTTACAATTACATACGTAGGCGTATTAACTACACCACACTCTTCTAGGACAAATTCTTTCTCTTCATAATTACCATATTGATACAATAATCCTTGCACTTTTCCTTGCATGGCTTCTAGTTCTTTGGAATCTCCCAAGATTCTTACAGATACTTCTCTTTTATAAGTTTCCACCTTGTTATCAATTAGAAATTCGCATACCTTTAAAATGCGTTTTAATTCACTCATATCACTTGTAAAATATTCTACTTGCTTATTTTCATCCAATCGTTTTAATTGTGCAATAGCATATGTTCCTAATTCATTCTTATATTTACTATAGGGTTCTAGTATACTTCGTAAGTTTTTCTGCTGTTCTTTTCTTGGTATAATCCCTACATAAGAATAAATCTTCTCAACCGTATCTACACACAATCTTATGGTATCTACTACCGAATTATTTCCTTGATATGTAGCAGTAATAAATCCTATACGCTCTAATTGCGCAACAGCTTCATTCATACGAATAAAAGTATCATAATCTGCATCATCTCCATATTGGGGAAATAACTTCACTACCTTTACTTGAAATTTCTGATTCACTTTATTAGTACCTGCAAATGATTTACTAGCTTCGTATTTCTTGATAAAATATTCTAAGATTTTTCGTTCATACTTATCCATATTCCTAATTCTTCCTTTATAGTTTATAGATCATATTCTTCTACAATACTACGATTTCCCACTCTAATTGCCGTTAAGATTGTATTGACTTGTTCTCCAATTACTTCAATTTTAGCAGGTGGTGTTGCCATTAGTACTTGTAGCTCTAAACTGTTAAAGAATTCTACCATAGAAGCAATTCTCTCATCATCCATTTTATCAAAAGCTTCGTCTAATAACATGATGCGAACAGAATTATCAAACCGATACAATTGATAAAAAGAGGCTGCTATGGCAACATAATAAGGTACTTGCGTCTCACTACCACTTTTTTCACCATAGATCATAGAAAATTTCTGTGTTGTTCCATTTCTTTTATGAATTTCAATATCGTAATCTAAATACGCTCTGTAATCTGTGTACTCTTTTATTACAGCATATCCTTGATCATCTTTCGTAGTAAGCTTAGCAAATAAATCATCCATTTCCTCTTTATATTCCATCTCAAATGCATGAGTAAAAAGCGAGTATCCCTCTTGATTATTTTCAGAAGTAATCATACGATAGAGACTTTCTTTCTTCTTATCAAATGTAATAATAAATCGATAACTATCTTCCCCATAATAAATATTTTGAAGAGATTTATTAAGATTTCTAAATTCACTTTTAGCACTTTCTATATTATTACGCATTTTCGCAAGAAAATCTTGTTTGAAAATCTGCTCGCAATCCTCTTTCGCTTTCTTTAATTGTTCTTCATACCGTACTAATTCTACAGCTTCTAACTTCTTTTTTGCTTCAATATACTCTTCTATTCCTTCCATACCACGTAAAAAGTCTTGTTCATGTTTATGATTGAATTTCTCCTGTTGTGCGCTTAGCCCTTGATTCCCATTTAGTAATTGGTCTCGCTCATTGGCATATTGTGTTCTTTGCGGTCCAAAATTATCTGCTATATTCTTAGGTGTTTTAGACTTACGATTTAATTTGTACTTTTCTTCTGCTAACGCTTTACACTCATTATTTGTATCTGTTTTTTTCGAGTGTACATTTTCTAATTGCCCATATTCTACTTGCAGACGTTCACTTTTTTGTACATCTTTTTCTAATTGACCTTCCATTCTACCTATCGAAATGTTTAGACGCGTTTTCTTTTGATTCGTCTCCTTTAACAGTTCTTCATTTCTTTGAATCTTCATGTTCAATTCAATGATCGTAGGATCTTTACTTACAGAGTGTAATTCCAGTTGTTCCTTCTTTCTCATCTCTTCATACTGCTCTAAATAATATGGAGTATGAAGATAGGTGGCAATCAGGCTTGGGTTAAATTGCTTCCCAAGTTCTAATACTGCTGCCAATTGTTTTTCTTCTTCTCGAATGCTTCCTCTTTCTTCAACTTGTTCTTCTAACTCCCGCTTCACATTTTGTAACTGAGTACGGTAAGCATATTGACCAATGTAAGGATTCTTATATGTATTATGATCTAGATTCCGTACCACGTATCCTTGATATAGCATACACTCTGGAGTCATTGCAATCTTATGCTCTTCTAGCTCATCTACTATAGTACATCGCACTACTCTTCCTAGTACGTAGTTGGCATAAGCTTTTACATAGCGATTTTCACTTCTTACTATGTATGCTAATGTTTCAGAATCCACCTGTTTATCTAACTGTAACTTTCGTGTATTAACAATTCCTGCCGTATGAATAAGATCTTGCAGTTTACGATACACATGTAATGCAATTTGATACTGCTCTGGTTCTACGATTAGATTAAATTTCTGTGTATTAAAATATCCCTCTACTGCATTTCTCCAAGTTTCATCTGTTACTTCTAATAATTCTGCTACAATATAAACTTTACTATTTATTCCACGCTTTTCAAATTCTTTCTCAATGGCTTCTTTTAGCTTTAAGGTATTTGTGGGAAATTGTAATTTTCGTTTTTCTAATTCTTGTAAACGCCTCTGTAAATCTGCTATTTTATCATCTAAACCCTTTAATTCTAGACGAATTTCTGCGTATTGATCTCTCACACCATCTAGTTCAATGGTAAACTTATGTGCAATTTCTTGAAAATTTGCTCTCTTTTTCTTAGGTTCCATAGCTTCTAAGAAAAATGAAAATTCTTGCTTCGAAATAATAGCAATTTCAATCCCTTGCAGTAATCGTAACAATTCTAATATTATTTTTTCATCTTGCTCTAATTTTTTATGGTCTTCTTTCGCTTTTTTAATCTTTTGATCCAATTCATTGATTCTTTGCTTACTATTTTCTGCTAAACGATTCGATTCATTCGAATTAGCAGCTATTTTTAACTGGGTTAACGTATCATCATAGCATTGCATTTCTTCTTCTAATTCTTCTACTTGTAGTTTGCTATCCTCTAGATTCTGTTTTCCTCGTTGAATTCCTTCTATCGTTTTCGTTAACTCTTCTTTAAAATCTTCTAACTGTGCCATTTCAATTAAGAATTCATTGACTAAAATATCTTTCTCTTTTCGTATGATTTCTTCATATTTTTCAATAATTCTTTCTAGCATCTCTAATTTATTATTGGCTTGTTCTAATACCACTTCTAATTCTGATAAATTCTCAATATTAATACGAAGACTCTCTACATCAATATTTTCTTCTGTCAGAATAAATTTATTAATAAAATCCTTTACATTATCCATAGGTTTAAAAGCTAACGACTTAGGAATTACATCAAAAAAACGATCTTCTAGGTTACCAAGTCTTCTCTTAAAGCGATCCATTGCAGCATTTTTTTGATCAATATATTTGATCTTATTCCCCTTAGAACGAAACTCTGTATGTGTACTAGGACGATTACCTGTTAAAAATGAAAGAGCTTCTAATCGCACTTCTTCTATGTACCACTTAGTAGTAATTGCAGATTCTTCATCTGTAGAACTCATATGCACACCTAGCACAAAATATTTATCTAATTTTTCTTCGTAGAATTCCAATGCCACATTAGAAATAACTGTATTTTTACGCAAATACGTTTCTCCAACATTTCCTACCTTACAACGAACGTATCCCTTTAGATTGCGATTCCCCTTTTCATTAGCAGCTGTATTAAACTTTCTTGTATTAATAGTTAGTACTAATTGTATAGCGTCTAGTAATGTTGATTTTCCTGCCGTGTTCTCTCCACTAATTAAGGTGGATCCATTTAAACTAACAGTTTCATTCTCAAAATAATGCCAGTTAATTAGTCGTACTCTCGTCAAGATCTTCTTGTACATTTGCCAAATCCTCCCCTCCTGCGTAATCACGTAATCTATTTTGAGTCATCTCATAATATTGGTTCATATCATCAATTGCTAATGCCAAGGTGATAGATGGATAGATAATAATTCTAGTATCTGACAAAGTTACATCTGACTCAATATTCTTAATCAGATTATAACGTCTAAATAGACTAACAATACTCTTCTCCATCCCTTTCTCTAAATGTAGTTTTGATCGTACCTTTAACATTGCATATTTTTCTCGTACCTCTTCCATAAGAACAATCACTTCTTCTGAATACACCCCTAATTCTTTCCGCTTCTCTACATACAATAGACGAAAGATTAAGAGCATAATACTCTCATATTTATTAAGTTGTAATCGACCTTGTCCATACTGATTTAGCAGTCCTATTACCCCTTGATCCTTGTTGACTTGCAAGCGATAACCCAACAATTCAAAATAAGGCTCAAATAATTCTATATTTTGTAAAACAAACATATAATCTGCTTTCGTATCTTCTTTCTTCTTTAATAAAAAACAGTGATTTAATAATTTATTGGAAGCATTTCGAAACTTCTCTTTTTGTGCTGTAGACTCATGGAGTATTTCAAACATCCCTTCTCTTTCCTCTCTTCTATATAGACTTTAAAATCTCAAAATCCGGTATTTCATATCCTTGTATTGTTACTCGATTATAACTACGTTGAATCGTGTAACAATTCGCTCGATTATTCCCATATATACTAATATATATAATACGAATCAATTCACGCTTTGAGGAAATTGGTATACCCGATGCTCGTATACTATCTTGATTTTTCAACAACTCCCTAACATATTCATTAATATTCTTTCTAGTAAATCGGTTTCGATTTTTTTGTTGCAGTGCTTCTTTATACAAACTTCTCTCTTCCTCAGTCATAACAACTCCATCACTTACTTCATCTATTGCTCCTATTCCTTTTGTTATAGGTATAGTTTTAAAAGATTCACTCTCTAAATATCTCTGTGGATACACATGAATCATTTCTTGTAGTACTGGTTCTGCTTCATCATAAATATGAGTGGATTCTAGGCGATTCATTTCACTTACACAATGATTTAGAATTGATAAAATCTTTCCTTCCATATTGTTACCTGACGATAGTAAGAATTTCGCTCGCATCACTGCAGATTTAATACACTTTGCGTGTTTCTTATCAATTTCTTCCACAATATCGTCTAGCCGATAAAAGGAGGACTTAATCCCTAGAATCACTTCTCTTACTTCTTCTAAAGCATATTCTTCTTCCTCTACCCCCTCTACCTCCATATAACCTCTGCAAGCCAATTTCATAATCTCTGTAGAGCTAATAATCCCCTCTAACTTTTGTATGATCTCACTTTTAAAATAATAGAGATTATCACTAGTTTTCATACGTTTATATGCTTTTGATCCTATGGTATCGTGATATAGTACTAGATGCTCTAATACTTGCGATGCTTCCATTTCATTGGTTTGTTTCTCCATATGCCTTTTGATACTAGCGTTTAATTTTTTTAATTCCGAAGTTAAGCGATCCGTATTTTCTTTGACCCCTTTTATCATTAATTCATATGGCTTCCCATATAACTCTTTATTACATAATGTTGAGTAAATAATAGAGATAATCCCTTGATACTCCGTTTCTTCCTCACGTATAATACGTTCAAAGCTTTCTATAATAGGAATAGCATACTCATTTAGCACTACATTCACTTGGTGATTTTCTATAGTTTCATACGAAATCCATCCATACTTTCTTAGATTTCTAATAATAATATTCGCCTTATCCCTTGCATTTCTAGCAATTTCAATTTCTTCTTCCTCTTCAAAGAACATCTCCTGAGAATCTTCACTAAAATACTCTTCCAAAACTCCTAATACAATTTCTCTCTCAATTCCATAAGAAATCTCTGATTGAAAGGTTCGAAAGATAAGCTGTATACTTTCCGTATATTCTTGGTTATACTTGCTCACAAGAGGTTTAAAAAAATCTTTTGGTATATACGAAAAAATATTAGAAACATGTTTCATTCTTATTACCTCTCTATAAATTCTACAATTGCCTCTACCGTTATAGCTTGTTGCTCCTCATCTGTTATTGTTGCATCTGGGTCTCCTGCTTGCTTCCCATAATTACCAAATTGAGCGTGATTACCACCTTCAATAATGATAATGTTATCGGTGTAATCAATGTATTCTTCTAAATTTGCATTCCATGTTCCATAGATGGTTAAGGCTTGTTTCGTCGGATATTCTCCGTATACATATGCACCAATCAACAGTAGTCCATCTATTTTCTCCTGATGACTAGAAGCATAGCTACTTGCCATAGCTCCTCCCATAGAATGTCCCATCATGTACCATGATTCCACTTCCCCCAATGCTTCTATTTGATTCCGTTCAATCAGTTTCCAAACATCCTCTGCTGCATTCATACGAAAAATAGCCATATGAAATGGCATCTCTACTAGTACTACTACAAATCCTCTTTCTCGTAACTGGTCTAATAAGGGTGTATAAGACAACGCTTCTACTTTTGCCCCTGGATAAAAGATGATTCCCAATCCATTTCCATTATCTGGTAGAAAAGTAGTCAAATTCCCTTCCACTACTATTTCACCACTTTCTTGCCCTTGTTGATACCTACTATAAGCCAATTCGTCAGCCTTATAATATATGGATACATACCAGAAAAACCCTACTATACTTGCCACTACTATAACTCCTAAAGCAATTAAGAGTACTCGTAACTTTCTACTTTTCTTCTTTCCACTCTCTCTAGTATTCTTTTGCTCTCGCAATTTCACAACCTTCATTTTAATTCATCCCTATATTTTATTTTTCTAATACCATTATACACTATTTACTACAAATTCCAATGTAAAATATTATAAAAAAGAAACCCTAGACTATTCTATTGATAGTCTAACGTTTCTTCTACTCATTACTTATCATGTTTTCTAGCGATCTATTTCAAATCCTATAATCTGTCCTGTAAACGCTTCCACTTCATATTGGTATTCTACACGATCTATAAACCATTCCACATCATAGATAAACATAAAGTCATCATAATCCAAACTAGCTCTAACAAAACTTACTTCTGATTTCGTAAGACCCGCTTCTGCTAATGCAATTCCCTGTGCTCTTATTCCACCAAAAATCATTAACCCTATTAATAAAACACCTACTACTCCAATCGCCACCAAATATTTCACATATTTTTTATTCATCTTTCTACCTCCTTTGTAAGACAATCATAACAAGAAAAGGTTAAAAGAAGATTAAAGATACTATTTTATTTATTACAATATTTCCTTCTAAACTATTAACTTATCATATGCATTCTATTGCCAGCGAAGAATAAATGGAATATATTCTATTCTCATGTCCTAATGTCGGATTCTTTGAAAGATCTTCTGTTAATTCAATTGCTCCATCCCTCTTAGTGATTTGCCATTTTCAAGATTTCATATACTGCTTCTTCATCTAACTTCATAATCGAACCCAAAGTTATGGTATTATTTAAAGTTGCACGTTGTGCCATTTCACGTAATTCATTATCAGGACGTACCCCTTCTTCTAGATCACCAAAACAGATTGGCATATCCACACTAGCAAAATATGCTTCTGTTGCAACAATCCCTTGTAATGCACATTCTTTCGTATTCTCTCCCTCCATATCAAATATGGCTTTCGCATATTGTGCATGCCTTGTACACTCTGTTTGACATACAAATCTTGCCCAAGATGCCCATATAACCGACAAACTTTCTCCATGGTATGTATCGTATTTTGCACTTAATTCATGTCCAATTCTATGAGTTGCAAAATCTGCTACTCCACCTAATCCTGTTAATCCATTATGAGAAATACTTCCTGACCACATGAGTTCACTCATGGCTTGATAGCTTTTTTGATTTTCCATAGCAACTTTTCCATTTTTCATAGTCACTCGTAATAGACCTTCTGCAATATGATCTGTTAATTCATTCCCTTGCACCGATGAGAAATAGCGTTCCATTGTGTGCATCATAATATCTACAATACCACAACTTAATTGTCTTCGAGGAATTGTATAGGTTAATTCAGGATTCATAATAGCAAATTTCGGTCTATTTAACCCAATAGATAACACTTTTTTCCTGCCAGTTTCTTCGTGCATTAACACAGAAGATTCACTAGTCTCACTTCCCGCTGCTGACAAGGTCAACACAACTCCTAGAGGTGTAGACTGAGTTACATTTACTTTTTCTAGCCAGATATCCTCCCACACATCTAAGTCTGGATTACCATTACTTAACGCAATCCCTTTTGCAGTGTCAATGGCACTTCCTCCCCCAATTGCTAGAATAAAATCTGCTTCCATTGCTCTTGCTTGTTTCGCACCTTCTATTACTAGTCCCAATCTCGGATTTGGAACCACACCTCCAATCCCTTCATAGTAAATCCCTTCGCTTTCTAAACTCTCCTTTACTTGATCTAATAACCCACTCTTAACTACGCTTCCTTCTCCATATACAAGAAGTACTTTGCTTCCTCCCCATTTTCTGACAGCAGTTCCCACTTGTTGTTCTGTTTCTTTTCCAAATATCACCTCAGTTGGCATATAATATGTAAATCGTTCCATATAGAATCTCCTCGTATTTTCTTTCTATTTTAACACATTTTATAAAATACAACAATTCTTCTCACTACTATTTTACTGAAGCATTATATTTTATCATACTATTGCAAGCAAAAATAAGAGTTCTCTGATAATTTTACAGAAAACTCTTATTTTACGCTTGAATACAGAGAATTCGCTTTCTCTATTCGTTCATATTGAATCTTTCCAAGTACCATTGAGGATGCATTAATCGCTAATGCAACGGCAAGTAAAGACAGATATTGATTCCACTTGGTTGCTATCATTATACTTCCAATTAGTATGATAATTAATAATGACCTCTTCAAACATTTGGTAAAATACACTAGATCTTCTTCATCTGTTACCCTATTATGATTCGGTACAATCCCAATCTTTCCTATCATCATAGACAGCACAAGAATTAGAAACATACTAACAAAAGGAGTAAATACTACATATTTCGCCACTAGTAATGCCACCACTTCAATCATACACGAACATACGAAGCAAGTTCGATAATGTGCCATATGCAGTCCACCCCCGTAAGAGCGGACTGCCGAAAATACAGCAAAGAAAATAATAAATTCCAAAAACATTCCTAGCAACAAAGCAATCAGTAAACACACAATAGTACATAGTGTCACTTCAATTCCCACCTGGAAGCCATACCGATAAATCTCGTACATCTCTTGCGTAATTACATTCTTTCTTAAAATGTAATCACTTAACTTAGTTGCTATTTTTTCCATATTTCTCTTTCTTCACTTAGAACTTTCTTAGCTTTTTCATGTCAGCTGGCATTTCTGGTTGATGTAGGATGTAGAAACAGTTACGTGTTGAAGCCATCACTCCAAACATGAGTGCAAAAGATGCAACAGCACTAGACATACTTGCCTTTTTCATTAATAAAATTATCTTCTTCATATAATCACCTCCTTTTGCATTCATTATATAGTATTCTGTCCTACGTGCCATAAGGTGCTATAAATATTCTCTTATATGTAACATTTCATTTCGGATCCTCTTTTGGATCATATAATAAAATAATAAGTCTAAATTCACTATTTTCACTACTTATATTCACATACCCTTTATATCGATTGGCAATTTTTTCCATTGAGGAAATCCCTATACCATGGTTAATTTTATCTTGTTTATTCGTCATCCACTTCCCATTACGTGATATAGTATCGCTCTCATTATAACTATTCAACATTTCTATCACTAGATTCTTCTTATCATAATACATATCCAATTCTATTTTTCTCTTGCCTTGCTCCACTTTCTCACAAGCCTCAATAGCATTGTCAAATGCATTCCCAATTAAAATCGACAAATCTGCTTCTGAAAAAGATAGTAAATCTGGAACTTGCACCGTATAATTTACTTGAATCCCATACGTACTTGCTACCACATACTTGTAATTTAGAATAGAATCTATTACTATATTTCCCGTATGAACAATATTTAACGAATGAACCTCTTGATACCCTAAAATATCTCTAATATGTTCTTTCATTTCCTCTACGGATTCCATGTTTAACAACGCTTGCAAAAACACCTTCTGATGCTTAAGATCGTGTACGATACGTCGATAATCTTTCATCTGCATCCCTAATTCATTCAAATGATTCTGACACGCATCTATTTGCTCCTTATACTTCATATTATACTGTTGTAATTCTACACGCTCTATAATTTTAGAATAAATCGTAAACATAATCATGTTAAAGAAAATTATGATAATTGCCACATAAATAGATGCAATACTATTAGTAGAATAACGAAACACTATATCTGTAATCAATATACTTCCTGTTGGAATAAACAACATTAAAAAGTTATACTTTAATTGAATCTCAATAGAATATTTCACATCATAATAAATACTAATTCCATAAATAACAATAAATAAAATCAAATTAACAAGTAGTTTGATCGAATATAGGTGTGCATCCTCAGTTATTCCAATGTAATTCATAAATAACACTGCAAATATTTCTGCACACATACCTAGTGCATAGTATAAAACAGCGAATAAAATTTTCTTACAAATACTTCCATAAAATAAAGCAAAATGTACAACAAGCACAGAAACAATTGCCAAGATAATTGTTAAACTACTTTGGTCTATATTGCGATACGTATACACTAGAACTATATGCGCACCATAATATAGCAACCATCCCACTACAAGGCGTCCTGTACCCTCGCGTCTTTGCATGAAAATATTACAATACCGATACAGCGTATAACCTTGAAATATTGAAATAGCAACTTCTAAGGCCATTTCCAACCAACTCATCGTTTACTCCTAACAATTTTAGCATAATCAGAAGATACATCCTTCGAACGCTCTTGACTAATTAAAAATGACTTACCATTTGCCATAGTAACATAACCTGATGATATTTCTGTGATATAATCATAATTAATCAAATAAGATTGCTGAATTCGTAAGAATTGATTTTTTCCTTCTTTTATTGTAGCTTCTACAGTATTTAATTTCCCCGAAAACTTCTCTTCATTCCCCTCCTTATCTATTAAATGTATAATTCTCCTATCACTGTGAAAATATTGAATATCACAGACCATCTTTTTATAATGCACTTTATTAAAAGAATAATGAAAAAATGTCTTGGAATTACCAATCTTATCTACAATTTGCAAAAAGTATTTCTCATACAATGCCCAATCTACTGGTTTGACTAAGAATTGATATGGTTGTACCGAAAAAGCATCTAATGCATAGCTCTTATGGCTGGTTACGTATATTATTTCTACGTGTTTATCCATTTTACGAATATGTTCTGCCAAATCAATACCATTTAAAAATTTAATCTCAATATCCAAAAATAATACGTCATATGCAATGTTTCTTTGCAAAATATCTCTATAGAGCAGTGTCGATTTATAATATACTTCAATTGACATTTCAATTTGGTACTTGTCTTTTATTTCTAATAAATGCGTCTCAGATTGTCCCGCTACGACACGATCATCTTCGCAAATTGCTACTTTTATCATAAGCACACCTCCACTAGTTTACATCGTATTTACATTAACTTTTCATTGAACGAAGTTTACTCATTAAGCTCCAAACCACCTCACGATCTTTTATATTTAATGCAAAATATACTTGTAGGAAGTCCTCATACTCTTGATTAGCACAGAAATCCTCCTGCTCTCTAGCTATACTTTTTATATTCGATATCCCTAAGATATAATCAGTAGAGACTTGATAATAGCCGGAAAATTTAATTAACATATCAATTGGAATTACACTAGTATCTTGCTCATACCTACTTATATTCTGCTGGGATATATTCATTTCACAGCCCAATACATCTTGGGTCATTCTACGTGCTTTTCTTAGTTCTTTTAACCGTTTCTCCAAAACTTTATCCTCCACAAGTTATTTTCCTTCTAGTTTACTAAATTTTTACGAGTATTGCACTATAATTTTTCAAAATTTACCAATTTCTTACAATTACTAGTATTGTTTTCCTAGTAACTTAGAACTATCATAAGAGGATTATTTCCTTTTATTCTTCATGTATTACATTTAACTCATCTATTTCATCTAAAGTCATAGAATTATTGCGTATGTCTATAACAGGCCCACCTGTACCATTAATATAATCTCCTGTAATAGTTACTCTACCAATATTAGTATCTTTTGGTATTTCATACATAATATCTAGCATAAATTTTTCAATAATTGCACGTAATGCTCTAGCACCGGTATCTTTTTCTAAAGCTTGGTCTGCAATTGCTTCTAATGCACTTTCATCAAATTCTAATTTTACCTCGTCTAATTCTAATAATTTTTGGTATTGTTTTAAAATAGCATTTTTAGGTTCCTTTAACACCTTAATTAATAGATCTTTTGATAGAGCATCTAAAGAGTAGATAATCGGTAATCTTCCAATAAATTCTGGAATCATTCCAAATTTTTTCAAATCTTTTGTTTCCACTTTTTGTAAAATATTTTTATCTTTATTATGTTTGTCTTTTAAATTAGACTGGTATCCTATAGATGTTTGCTTGTTCATACGTTGTTTAATAATATCCTCTAGCTCTGGGAACGCACCACCACAAATAAATAAAATATTACGAGTATTAATGGTAGTTAATGGAACCATAGCATTTTTGCTATTAGCCCCTACTGGTACTTCGACTTCTGCACCTTCTAATAATTTTAACATTCCTTGTTGAACCGATTCACCACTAACATCTCTAGAAGACGTATTTTGCTTTTTCGCTATTTTATCAATTTCATCAATAAAAATAATTCCACTTTCTGCACGCTCTATGTCATTGTCTGCCGCCGCTAACAATTTAGAAACTACGCTTTCAATATCATCTCCGATATAACCTGCTTCTGTTAGTGATGTTGCATCTGTAATCGCTAATGGCACATCTAATAATCTAGCTAACGTCTTTACTAGATACGTCTTACCACAACCTGTTGGTCCAATCATTAACATATTCGACTTTTCAATTTCTATTTCATCCATTGTATCTGTTGCAACTCTTTTATAATGATTATAAACTGCTACAGAAATCACTTTCTTAGCATGTTCTTGTCCAATGATATAATCATCTAGCATCCCCTTAATTGCATGAGGTGCAGGAATCTTTTTAATATCAATCATAGCGTTTTCTTCTGTACGATTCTTTTTCTTCTTTAACTTTTGTTTCTTAGAAATAGGTGGAGATGCTTTTAGATCAGACATATTCATAAAGCTAATGCCTGGGAATTTCTTCTGTAATTCATCAAACAATTCACCTATTTGTGTCGGGTCACCTTGAATAATCTGTGGCTCACGAACACTTTCCTCAACCTCTTCCTCTTTTAGAGGCTCTATTTCTTTTGGAGTCTCTATGTCTTTTGTTTTCTTACTTGTTTTCTTAGTTGGTTTCTTACTTGGTTTTTTCCCAAATCTATCTATTA